>JAJYIA010000027.1 GCA_021796295.1 Microcaldota archaeon | reverse complement strand
GCATTCCTTTCTCTGCAAGCAGAATTATTTTTGCACGTTGAACGAAACGATGCTGAGTGCTGGGTTTCGTATTCTCCATCAACAGCTTTCGTTCTTTATCTGACAATACTATGGCAACAGGCGGTCGTGGCATAGTATAGATTACAACCTATTAATATTTAAACTTAATTGACGGACTATCTACTAGGACACTGCGCAGTGTGGCACTTATTTACATGGCCCTTGCGTCTCCGCTTTACCTGAATCTTATAGGCATGGATGTAGCCGACATAGGTATAGTGTATGCAGGACTTATACTCTTTCTGGTGTTTATGAACTTTCTCCTTGGAATGCTGGGGGACAGATTCGGCTATAAGAAAGCCCTCATGTTGGGTGAGGTGCCGCCGCTTCTTGGTTCGCTGCTTATGTGGCACAGCTCCAGCATATACCTCATAGTGCTGGCGGTAGTAATAGGAGGCATAGGCGGCATCGCAGGAGGCTTCAGATGCATATTCTCCGCAGGGATGACAGCCATCATAGAGAGCAACTATCCAGAAGAGCAGGATAGAGTAAAGAAGATGAGTACACTCATGAGATACGCAGCCTTGGGGAGTGTGGCAGGCGGCGTGCTGCTTCTCTCGCAGACGCTGATACATACCGATCTGGGCGATGTCGGAGCATACAGGATGCTTTTTCTCATATCAGCACTTTTCATATTCTCTTCCATTGTCTCGCTCATTTTTATCAAGGAGAAGGTAAGGCCCAGTAAAACTACTAAAATAATGAGAAGCAGCAGTCTCTCATATACCCTTCGCGTCATATACCTCTATGCCATAAATGGATTCGGGCTCGGACTTGCCATACCCCTTCTGCCGCTTTTTTCAAGCTTGCGTTCCATCTGCATGGGGACACAACAACGACCATAATAGGCATGGTATATATACCGGCATATCTGGCTTCGTCTGCAGGCGCAAGGTTTTATGGCATACACCCGAATAGGCTGGGTATAGTAAACGTCGCTTCAATCTCCAGAAACATGAACGGCGTGCTACTAATGGCGATGGGAGTAGTGTTTGCCGTAGGCTATACGATGCCATACTCAACCTGGCTCTTCGCCGCCGCAGCATTGCTGTACATCGCACGCTCCTTCATAGTCGGAATAGGCGTAACTTCTAGATCCATAGTCAATCTGGGCGGTGTGCACAGCGAGGACTATGGGACTGCATCGAGCATACAGAGCATTGCAGGTTCACTCTCGATGAGCAGCAGCGGCCTGAGCGGCTATCTAGTTGACCTCTGGATGCCTGCACCACTCTTTCTTGGTGGGCTCTTTCAGATTGGTGGGGGAATACTCTACAAAAGGGCGCTTGAAAAAAGATACAGCAACAGCAATAGAAGAAAAACCTGAGACAGTAGCATGCGTACATACAGGAAAGCTTAAATTTGCTTCTTACGGTAATGCATCATAGGCGGCATCGCAATAGGTGCTTTATTGAGGTATAAGCTTAAATGCACGCTATGCAAGGCGGTATATGATTCAGGATACAGAAGCCAGATATGTGGAGCCTGCTCAGGCATACTTGAAGTTGAGTATGCAGGAAGCATAAAAGGCGCCTCTGGCACATCGTTTTGGGATAACCCTATGCTGCCTGATGGAAGATACAGGCATTTTGAAGTAGGCAATACCAAGGTTATCAGGGCTGACTCCGAAGGGCTGTTCTTCAAGCTTGAAACAGAGAATCCCACAGGCTCGTTCAAGGACAGGGGCTCTGTGGTGGAGGTTGCAAAGGCTGCAGAATAC
Source organism: Microcaldota archaeon (assembly GCA_021796295.1). Taxonomy (GTDB): domain Archaea; phylum Micrarchaeota; class Micrarchaeia; order Micrarchaeales; family CABMGC01; genus JAJYIA01. The sequence continues at coordinate 10,355 of JAJYIA010000027.1, read as the reverse complement.
AGGTACAAAGAGGTCGTCTGCGCTTCGACAGGCAACATGGCCTATTCGGTTGCATACTATTCTAAGCTTTACGGCCTTAGAGCCAAGATATTCATAAGCAGGGATGCAAGCAGCTGCAAGATTAATGATATACGCAGTGTTGGAGATGCAGATATAACGAAGATAAACGGCGACTTCACAGAGGCGCAAAGGCTTGCTGAGGCCTATGCAAAAAAGAAAGGGGCTTTTTTGACAGGGGACTACTGCTACAGAAAGGAAGGCCAGGGAAGCATTTCGCCGGAGATACTCAGGGCCGTAAATAATGTCTCGCGTATATTTGTTCCAGTAGGAAACGCCACGCTGATAAGCGGCATGTACAAGTATCTCGCCAGATTAAACCTGAAAGGCAGAATGCCTGAGCTTGTAGCGGTACAGGCAAAAAAATGCATGCCGTTGGTGCGTGCGTTCAAAAAGAAGGCAGGCATACGCTATGAAAGGCCAAGGACCAGGGCCGACGCGATAGCTGTGGGCTTACCCACTTACGGAGGACAGGCCATAGAAGTGCTCAATGCAACTCGCGGCACAGCAGTTTCGGTCAGCGAGAAGGATATGAGGGAGGAGCAAAAGCTGTTCTATGCGAAGTACGGCCTCATAGTTGAGCTTGCGGCTGTAGCAGGCATTGCAGCATGGCGCAAGACAAAGCCAGAAACTGGCGCATCTGTGGTAGTAATAAGCGGGGGCAATGTATGACTCTGTCATGCAGGCCGGGGGAGGGGGAAATCGGCCAAAGATAGTATTAAGAGCCAACGCATCCAAATATGATATGTTGATTTTATGCCCAGGCGGGCTGCATTTGCCGGGTCATTCTACCCTTTGAAGAGAGAGGAGCTCGAAGCCGTGATAAAGGGTTTCATGGAAGATGCAGATATTGAAAAGGTTGGTGACCTTGTTTCTCTAGTTGCGCCGCATGCCGGCTATATCTATTCTGGCAGTGTTGCGGCATACTCGTATAAGGCGCTCTCCGCATGGCTTTCAGGCATTGGCCAGAATAGAGACATGACGTTTGTATTAATCGGGCCCAACCATACCGGCTACGGAACGGCCCTCTCACTTTCCCCTGACGACTGGGAAACTCCTTTAGGGAAAGTGGCGAACGATAGGGAGCTGACTTCAAGGCTCGTAGAATACTCGGATATGCTTTCAGTGGAAAGGATGGCGCACCTATCTGAGCACTCGATAGAGGTGCAGCTGCCGTTCCTTCAGAACGTTGTGAAAAACCCTAGATGCATATTTCTCTGCATGGGAGACCAGTCGCACGAGTCAAGCATGCTTGTTGCAGAGGCATTGCACTCCGCATCTGAGGAAAGCGGCAAAAGGCTGTTTGTCATAGCGAGTTCAGACTTTAACCATTATGAGTCAGCAGAGGCTGCCAAGCTCAAGGACATGCCTGCCATAAGGCTTATAGAAAAGCTAGATGCAGAGGGCTTTGCTGATGCCATAGGGAGGAGCGGCGACACAGCATGCGGCTACGGCCCGATAAGTGTGGCTGCGCTCTATGCAGGCATGCAGGGGAATTCCGAAGGGCGCCTTCTCAGATATTCCAACTCTGGCACTGAGACAGGGGACTATTCATCGGTTGTTGCGTATGCAAGCATACTCTTCGAAAAGGCAAGGCTGGGAAAGGCCTAAATTTGCCTATGCATAGGTATATGTATGGATTCTGAAACAATAGCCATGTGGGGCTCCATATCTGCACTGCTTTTAGGAATAGTGATATTTGTGGCACTGCTCAATACACATAGCACGCAGTACCAGCCTGCAGCAAATGCGTACAATTACAATGCCATCAATATCACGGCTGCTGCGCCGTATATTGCACACACGATGGAGAGAAGCAAGGCTTCTTCGATTTTCGGAGCAAACGGGCAGTACAACACAAGCCTCTACAACAGCACAGGGAACAGTAGTAGCGGCCTCATCAGCACAGAGCATCTCTTCGGCATTAATATAACATCAGTTGCTATGGAAAGATATGCAGGCCCTAAAGGGGATATGGTCGAGGAGGTGTTTGACACAATGCAGCCTGTTTTGCTGTACAATGAGCTGAGGTATTATATAGAAAGCAGTGGAAAGGCAGCTAAGAACAGCACTTCGGAAGGGGTGACATACTTTACAGGAACACTGAAGGGCCAAAGCATAGATACAATAACAAGCATGGATGGAAATGTGGTGGTATTTGCGGCTGTGATATGGTTAAACGTCACGCGGGACCTGAACGGCACAGTGGCTATTATAGCCAATGACACCAGATAGGCTCAGTATATGCCCATTCTCCTGCCCTCTGACTCTTCATTGCCGAACAATTCAGGGCTTGAAACACCTGTGAATATCGCAACGAGCTCTATCCTGCTCCCATAAGAAGGATCTAGCCTTGCGCCCCATGTGACATTTGCCTCTGGCCTGATCTTCTCTGTAAGCTTTTCGCCAATAGTGTTTGCCTCTCCAAGGGTCATGCTGCTGCCTCCGGTTATATGGAAAAGCACGCCCTTTGCCCCAGTATAGTCTACGTTTAGCAGCTTGTTGGTTATGGCACTCTCCACGACCTCCCTGGCCCTGTCGTGGCCCTCTGCGCTGCCTATGCCCATCATTCCAAGCCCTCCTACGCCAAGTATGGAGCGTACATCGGCAAAGTCGAGGTTTATGAGGCTCTCCATTGATATGGTCTCAGATATGCCTCGCACCGCCTTTGCAGTTATCTCGTCGGCTATCTTGAATGTCTGCTCGATAGGTATGTTTGGATACAGGCTCACAAGCCTCTGGTTGTCTATCACTATAAGCGTATCGACATCCTTCCTTAGCTTCTGCAGACCCTTCTTTGCAGTTTCTATCCTTACCCTTTCAAGTGAGAAAGGAAGTGTTACAATGCCAACCACAACAGCGCCGCGATCCTTTGCCATCTTGGCTACTACCGGCGCCGCTCCTGTGCCTGTGCCGCCTCCCATGCCTGCAGTAATAAAAACAAGGTGCGCATTATTCAGGTGTGTGCCTATTTCGGCGCGAGAAAGCTCTGCGGCCTTCTCGCCTATATCCGGGAAACCACCTGCGCCCAGGCCTTTGGTAATCTCCCTGCCGAGGACAAGCTTTGTTATCTCGGGGCTTAGAATGCCGAGCTGCCTTGCATCGGTATTGAAGGCGTATAGCCCTGCGCCGCGTACATTCATTTCGTTAAGCCTGTTTACAGTATTGTTGCCTCCGCCGCCTATGCCAACGACAACCATTCTAGGCTTAAAATATTCCTCTGCTGTCTCATCGCCTGAAAGCAGGCTCTCTCCAAACACTTAAAGCACCTCGATATACCGGATTACCTTCTCTACGCACAAAGATAAAATACTTTCGTTGGAAAACAGGCATGGGAGGCGCTGCGAAAGCCATCATGCACTGCGTATGGCTTCAAGGCTCAGCACATCTGATTTGGTTATCTCGTTTATGAACACAGTGGCATAAGATCCTGCAGGTATTGAAAAGCTTATTCTCATGGAAGAGTCCTTTTCCAATTTGGATGAGAGCCCCTTGGTCGGTGCAAGCAGGGGCCTGAGGGAGCCTTTCATACCCAGCTCAGGCATGCTGCGCATCTTAAAATCCTCAGGTTTTATGCCTATATCTAGCATCACCTCCTCCTCGTATGGGCTTATCTGGCTGGCTGTAGTTTCGTATCCGATAAGGCTGCCAAGGGAGAAGGCACCTTCCTCTGCTGTATGACCTATGTCAGGAAAGCCGTAGAAATTGCAACCGCAGCGCATTTTTGAACTCAGGTCGTTCTCCCCTATGCGCCTTTCCATGGAGGCATTGAATATATATGCCTCAACAGCATGTATGAACATCATCGATATGCCGCGGGGCAATGCCCTGAGCGCATTCGCATAATTCGTCTCCTTTGCGAGGCTCCTGAGAACCATGATTTCGTATTTCAGGTGCTTAGGAAAGTATGAGAGGGCGCCTGCAAAATCCTGCTCAGCGCTTAGCTGCTTGCGTGCACTTCTCGCCTCTTCATTATTTTCATTGCTTGTGCCTGTCAAAAATTCCATTGCCGCAGGCCCGTATTCGTTTCTTAACATATGCATGCCTATCCTGAAGTTGTTCAGCCTCTGTCCGAAGCGCTGTCTTCCGAAATAGTTTGGGAAGTGGCCATTCAGTTCGTTGAGCGTGCCTTCGGCAGGCTCTGCGTTGTCTATACTGCTTATTGTAACATCAAATGCATTGCCTATATTGCTGCCAAGGGTAATGCCGTTACTTCTCCATGCCCCGTTTATTGACATGTCCTTGAACCTCACTTCGCTGATCTCTGAAGGCTCTGCACCATATATGCTTGCAAGCTGCACAGAGATGGCTTCCCTGTCTTTGGTACCGGCATATGCTATCGATTTGCGGCCCCGGCGCACTCTCTTTGCCACTGCAAGAAGCAGTTTTATTGTATCCCAGTTGCGCTTTTGGAGCACGAACGTTGTAAACTTTCCCTCTTCTGCAGGTTTTTCGCGGAGGTCAGAAGGGGAATATGGAATATCGGGGCTGAGTGTTACTCCTTTTCCGGTTATCTCCTTCACAACAAAATCCTCAGGGGATCGCTTTATCCCGCCGCCTGTACCTTTGTTTTTTGAAAGGGTAAGCATAGGATGGCCTCTTTTTCACATTTTTCAGTTTTCCTGGCTGGTGCCTCAGCGGGCTGCAGTCTGAAACCTTTTATATTTATAGAACATTGTAGACATATCTATTTATTGCCAAATGCACTTAAGGTATCGTTAAATACTTTTGTATTTTTATAGGATTATGCAGCAGGGCAACTTTGCAGTTTCAGGCCTTTCATGGCAGGAGGATGATGCAGTGAATGAGAAATCCTTTGTAGAGAAGATGCTTTACAGGCTCATAAGAAAGCATATAGCAGGCACAACCATGAGCTCTGCACTTTCCAAGGCAAAGGAGCTGAATAAGAAGAACATGCTCGCCTCGATAACATACCTCAGCAGCGCTATAGAGAACAAGTCAAAGGCCAAGTACATAACAACCACATACAAAGAGCTCATACACAGGATAGCCAGGCTGGGCATAAAGGCTAATGTGCAGATACCGCTTGAGCAGGTGGGTGCCCTGCTGAGCCCGGATGCTGCGATGGAGAACATAGCAGAGATCCTAGACACGGGAAACAAGTATGGTGTTTTTGTGTGGGCAGAGGTGAACGGAGCACATATGCCCATTGTGAAGAAGCTTGGTTCGCAGAAGGGATTCGGCATAGCAGTGCCGGAGAAGGACATTGAGCATTACCTCAAGAAAGGCGGCACAGGCATAATAAAGGTCATGTTTGATGAGGAGCAGAGGCATGCGCATGAAGGGAAAAAAAGCATACCAATATATATAGACAGCCTTGTAGGAAGAAGCAGCAATGTTGTGCTTTCATCCATGCCCGAAGGCATGCTATGGAAGATAATAAGGGGCAGCAGCAACTACAAAAAATCAGTCGTATTCGAATTCAAGATGGGATACAGCAATAAGAAGCTCATCAGGCTTATAAAGAGCGGAGCCAGGATCAGCGTCAGTGTGCCGTTCGGAAAGGACTGGACAGGATACGCTATGACCAATGTGCCTGAGGGATATATGCGCTTCCTTGCAAACAGCCTGCTGGGAAGCCGAAAGGAGAAGGGTATCTGAGATGAGTATGGCAAAAATGGCGTCTGGCAAGACGGTGCTTATTACAGGAGGCGAGGGCCGCCTCGGGAGGGCGCTCACACATAGACTAGCTGAGAAGGGTTTCAAGGTAAAGGTGCTGATCAGGAGCAGGGAGAAGGCGCATATGCTGCAACAGGGCGTTGTGCCATACGTAGGCGACATATGCAGCGAAAGGGAGGTTAGGCAGGCATGCAGCGGTGCAGACGCAGTATACCACCTCGCTGCAGTGGTCAGCCAGTACAAGGCAAGCGGCGCCGAAATACACAGGGTGAATGTAGAGGGCACAACGAATGTGGTTGAGGCATGCGGCAATGAAGGGATAAAGCGCCTGATATTTTCAAGCAGCATAGACGTATACGGCATAAGAAGGCATGGAGTCCTTAATGAGAATGCACTGCCTATGCCCACAGATGTATACGGCAGGAGCAAATACAACGCGGAGAACATTATAAGGCATTCGGGTATTGACCACACCATATTCAGGATTGCGAGCATATACGGTAAGGGCTTCGAGGAGTCGTTCTTCAAGCTCTTCAAACTCATAAGAGACGGCAGGGCGTACATCATAGGAAGCGGGAAAAACCGCATGGCGCTCATACATGTCAGCGATGTTGTTTCAGCACTAGCTCTTGCCTCGGTTAAGAAGCACCGCAGCAGCGTATATAACCTTGGGGACGGAAAGGTGTATACGCAGGAAGGACTTATGGACCTTGCAGCAGGCCTTCTGGGCGTAGAAAGGCCAGGAAGACACATAAGCGAATTTATAGCCAAGGTCTTTGCAAAAAAGCGCGGCATGAATACAGATGAGCTGAGATTTTTGACTAGCGACAGGGCCATAGACATATCGCTTGTGAAAAGGGAGTTGGGCTTTCGCCCTGTTGTAAGAATAAACGAAGGCGGCAGAGAGCTTGTAGGCATGTTTATGCGCATGGACAAGCCGCCGGAGAGGAGATGATGAGATGGGAATTAGAATAGGCAAAATTGAAAAGCGTATACATGAAATGCTGGATGAGAGGGGCGCGCTGCTATTCACAGTGATAGATCCTGTTGATTATGGCACGCCTGACGCTGCAATAAAGACAGCTGTGGCTGCGGAAAAGGGCGGCAGCGACGTCATACTTGTAGGGGGCAGTATAGGTGCACAGGGAGAACTCCTTGAATACGTTATAAAAGGCATTAAGGAAAAGGCAGATGCGCCGCTTATACTCTTTCCAGGCAATATAGCAACGATAAGCAGGCATGCAGATGCGCTCTATTTCATGTCGCTGCTCAATGCGAGGAATCCATACTGGATAACGCAGGCCCAGATGCTCTCTGCTCCGCTGATAAAGAGGCTGGGCATAGAGCCGCTGCCTGTAGGCTATATAGTCATACATCCAGGCGGCACAGTAGGGTGGGTGGGAGACGCCAACCTTGTGCCAAGGGAGAAGCCGCACATAGCCTCGTCTCTGGCGCTCGCCGGAGAATACCTGGGCAATAGGTTTATAATAACGGACGTAGGATCAAATCCGCAGATGCAGGGCTATTCCTCTGTGCCGCTGCCTATCATAAAGGCTGTCAGCGAAGCCATAAGAGTGCCATACATAATTGCAGGGGGCGTGCGGAGCGTAGACGCAGTAAGGCTAAGCGTAAAGGGCGGTGCGGATATAATACAGATAGGCACGGCCATAGAGAAGTCAAAGGGCGCAGAAGCACAGGCTAAGCTCTTCTCTAGGATAATCAAGGAGGAAGGCTCTAAAAGGAAGGCGAGGCGCTGAGCCAGTGTTGGATATGCGGGAAATTGCTGCCGTCGAGCTGGAGCGCATGGTTTCGGAGCTTAGCAGGAAGCTTGAAGGCTGTTATCTCAGGAAGTTCTACGACCTCGGAAACGGCTCATTCAGGTTCGTGTTCTACAAAAAAGGAAGCATAATGGTGTACTGCAGGCTTCTGATTACATTCAACGAAACAGCTTATGCTGAAGAGGCAGGGGAGGCTACGCCATTTGCCATGGGCATCAGAAAAAGGCTTGACAATGCAAGGCTGCATGATCTTAAGCAGCTCAACTCTGACAGAATAATAGAGATGACATTCGAGGGCTACAGGCTTGTGATAGAGATGCTGGGCAAAGGCAACATGCTGCTTATGGACAGCACAGGAAGAATAATTCTCGCTTACAAAAGACAGGAGTATGCAGGCAGGAAGCTTGCTGTGGCAGAAACATACAAAGCGCCTTCGGCCAGAGGCAGGCCCATATCTGAATTGAATGAGGATGATGTTGCGGATATAGTCGCGCGATGGCATGGCAGTGCCAGGCTCATAACATACCTCTCAGGCGAGATCAACATGGGGCCGTTGTATATGGAAGACGCAATAAGGAGGAGCGGCATTGACCCCAGGGCAAGCGGCAGAGAGCTGCAGCTTGAGACATTGAAGAAGGAGATCATGAAGGAGAAGGAAAGGCTCATGAGGGGCATGCCAAGGGCATACATGCAGAATAGCAGAGCTGTTGACTATGCATTATGCGACATAGAAAAATACAGGGATATGGAGAAGCACGAGTACAGTACATTAAGCGAGCTGCTTGATGAGCTTTACAGGGAGGGGCGCGTGTCTGTATCAGAAGAGGCCGCAGAGCTTTCTGAGAAAATGCTTGAAATACGTGCCAGCATAGAGAAACAGGAGAGGCAGGTCGAGGCGATGAGAAGCAATGCGGAGACTATGAAAGTCGCGGCAAACAGGCTCTTCGAAAACATGCATGCTGTCAATGCGCTTATAGCGTATATGAGGGAGCACAGAAGGGCAACACTCGAAGAGGCCAGAAAGGCGTTCGCAGATTTGAACATAAAAGAGATAAATCTTAGCAGCAAGAAGATTATATTGGAGATATGATGCCACAAGGCATAGACATTGTTTTTCTTGGCACTGCAGGCTCTGTGCCCACAAAGGAGAGGAGCATGCCCAGCGTAGCAGTTATATATGATGGGAGCATACTGCTTTTTGACTGCGGCGAGGGCACGCAGATCCAGATGCTGAAATACGGACTTAACGCTCAGAGGCTGAAGGCCATCTTCATAAGCCATATCCACGGCGACCACACAATAGGCATAGCAGGCATTGTAAGGAGCCTTGCGATAAACGGCAGAAAGGAGGCGCTCAGCATATTTGTTCCGAGAGGCTCCGAAAGGATAATAAGGAGCCTGATAGTATTTGACAGGGTGACCATTGGATATCCAATAAACATAATAGGAGTTAGGCAGGGCACTGTATACAGGGGAAGGGGCTTCTCGGTATCCGCATTCAGGCTCAACCATACCGTGGAGACTTACGGCTACGCAGTAGCAGAGGATTCAAAGCTAAGATTTATTAAGGAAAGGTGTGATAGGTTAGGCATAAGGGGCACAATGTATTCAGAACTCGAGAAAAAGGGTATCATAAGGATAAACGGGAAGGGCATAAGGCTCAAAGGCATCACAAGGCTGCAGGAGGGCAGGAAGATAGTATATGCCACGGATACGCGCCCTGCTGCAGGCACAGTAAGAGCTGCAAGAGGCGCAGACCTTCTGATACATGAGGCCTCATACAAAAGCAGCGAGAAAGCGCTTGCAGTTTCAAGAAAGCATTCCACTTCAGAAGAGGCTGCGGGAATTGCAAGGAAAGCCAAGGTGTCAAAGCTAACAATAACCCATTTCAGCGCTAGGTACAGGGATGCATCGCAGCTTCTCAGCGAGGCAAAAGCCGTATTCAAAAACACCATAGCCGCAAGCGACGGGTACAGGATAACATTATGATGCTTATCGGAGGCATAGTCTAACGGTAGGACGGCAGATTGACATTCTGCAGACCGGAGTCCGACTCTCCGTGCCTCCATCATGGCCGATGCATGGCCGGCTCTGAACTATGCCAGGGCTGGAAGCCGTTAGAGCATTACAGAAGTACGCCTTACCTTGCAGAGATCATCTGCGTTTCCTGCTCCTGAAAAGAAGGTATGCCAGAACAAGTATGATTATAATGATCAGGATGGGTAGCCATGCTGTGGATAGCGCTGCCACAAGCTGGTTTGATGATCCCGCCTGCTGCCGGCTTATCTTGACTGACTGGTTTGTGCCTGTGGTAGTCGCCACAGAAGTTGTTGGGGCATGCCGCCGCTCAGGTGTATGGTTGCGAAGGTCGTCTGCCCCACGTGCAGGGTGCTGTTTGAAAGCGTGTTTGAAAGCGTAATAGCAGACGGAGGTATGTTTATTGCAGGATACGCTCCGATTATTACGAAGTTGTTTGAGGTCAATGGCGTACTGGTCAGCGCATCTGTAGTTTCGATCTTCAGTGCTGCAGGAGTCGCGAAAAAGCCTGCCTGCGGAGCTAGGACATTGCCTTCAGTCTGGGCGCCCTGCTCGTAATGTATCTCGTTAGTAGCAATAAAATATAGGTATCGTTGAATACTGGCTGACAATAACTTTAATTATACTTTGAGTGGGCTTCCGTCGTAAGTCCAACGGAATGCCCTCGCAGTCCTGTTGTACTCCGAGATAAACTCCATTATCTTCTTGGATAAATTCTCTTTGCTCTCAAAACTTCCTCTCTTGAGCAGCTGTCTTTTGATTATGCCGAACCAGAGTTCAACCTGGTTAAGCCACGAGGTGTGTGTAGGTGTAAAATGGAAGTGCACATTCTTGTGTTCGGAG
>JAJYIA010000026.1 GCA_021796295.1 Microcaldota archaeon | reverse complement strand
ATACAATACAATTGCCTGTATTCTTATGTCCATGTTTGCTTTCACCACATAAATCACCATTACAGTGATTAGTGAAAGCGGACATAAACTCTGACACTAATTAGGACAAAAATGTTGGCACTCTACAATTAGCAAAGCCCTTGTGGGGAAACCTTTTTATATTTTAATGTTTTAACATTAAAATACATTATGATATAAGGTGAACAGATGAAGGGCAAAAAAAGAAAATATACAACAATAACAATACCCTTGCCGCTATATGAAAGGCTGGGCAAGATCATAGAGAATACGGGCTTCTCTTCGGTTTCTGACTATGTAACTTATGTACTGAGGGAAACAACAGCAGACATAGAGATGCACGGTAAGAACAGGGCGAGGAGAGAGGTCATTGAGAAGCTAAAGGCCCTCGGCTATACTGTGTGATTATACGAATAGCATAGTGACAGCTGCAAAGGAGCTTTGGAAGAGCCCCAGTGAGGATAACTGGAAGGCCTTCAGAAGCTCGCTGAATAAAAGCAGCATAGTGTATTACAGGATAGTATTCGCAAATGGAGGCAGGCTCAGCAAGGCGCAGGACCTTACAAAATCATTTGCAGAGCTTTATGATGCGGAGTATAAGCTGGTTGCAGAGGTTCCCATATTCGAAAGGAGGGGCATAAAGGTAAGGGGCGCAACAATATACCTCACTGGATTGCAGGTCAGGCATTGAGCAGGTGTTGCAATGATAGAACAGGACTTGAAGGTTTTGGAGGAGAAGAGCATTTTTATAATAAGGGAAGCAGGTATGAAATTCAAAAATGTTGCGGCGCTTTGGAGCATGGGAAAGGATTCTACTGCGATGCTTGCGCTTGCAAGAAAGGCCTTTCTCGGAAAGATGCCTTTTCCGGTGATCCACATTGACAATGGTATTGACTTCCCGGAAACGTACAAGTTCAGGCAGGATCTTGCAAAGAAATGGAAGCTGAATTTGATAGTTGCGGAGAGCGAGATAAAGCCGGACCTTGTGGGGTCTGCATGCTGCGGAAAGAACAAGCCGGAGACCCTGAAGCAGGTCATGAGCAAATATGGATTCGATGCCTTGATTGTATCGATAAGGAGGGATGAGCATGGGATCAGGAGCAAGGAGAGGTATTTTTCGGAACGGGATAAGAACTTCCGCTGGGATTACAAGAACCAGCGCGCTGAGCTATGGGACGATTATGCATCAAAACTTGATGACGGTGGCCACATAAGGGTGCATCCCTTGCTTGACTGGAACGAAATCGACGTATGGAGGTATGTGAAGCAGGAAAGGATACCTGTGAACCCCCTTTACTTTTCAAGGGACGGATACAGGTACAGGAGTTTGGGCTGCACACACTGCACGCTGCCGCTGAAATCCGATGCAAAAAATGTCAGCAGCATAATAAAGGAGCTGAAAACCACGACAGATGAAGAGCGGTCTGGCAGAAGCATGGACAAAGAGAGGGAGTACGTGATGGCACGCCTGAGAGCGTTAGGATACATGTAGGCTTGACTCAGAATAGACAGAGGTGTATAGATGAAGGTAAACAGCATTGCGCTTTTGGGACATAAGGACCATGGCAAATCGACCTTGATTGGAAGCCTGCTGATGCAGACAGGCGCTGCGACTAAAGTAAGAATAAAGGAGGCAGAGGCTTACAGCAAAAGGCTGCACAGGCCTTTTGAGCCTGCCTTTATTTTGGATAGCTTTCCAGAGGAGCGTGAGAGAGGCATGACATACGATACAACAAGGGCCGAGATTAAGTACAAAGGCTTTGCGTTCTCTTTGATAGACGTGCCAGGACATGAGGAACTAATGAAGAACATGATAAGCGGCGCGAGCTACGGTGAAACCGCCCTTCTGCTGGTCTCTGCGAAGAGCGGAGAGGGCATACGCAACCAGACACAGAGACACCTATTTGTATGCAGCATGCTTGGGATAAAAAGGCTTATAGTGGCAGTAAACAAGATGGACCTTGTGGGATACAGCCAGAAAAGGTTCGATGCTATCGGGAAGGGGCTCGCGGGATTCATAAGTGCTATGGGATTCGAGAAGGGGCATGTGAGGTTTGTGCCAATATCTGCCTACAAAGGGGATAATCTTACAGGGAAGAGCAGCAGGATGGAATGGTACAGAGGCAAATCCCTGATAGAGGAATTATACGACAATGCAAGATTAAAGCACAGCAGCAAGAAAGGGATGCTCAGGATACTGGTACAGGGAAGCATACCTTCAGAGAAGGCCGGTTTCGCAGCAGGCAGGGTCGTCAGCGGCGATGTGAAGGTTGGTGAGAGGGTAATCATGCTGCCAGGTGGCGAACACGCTGTAGTTAAGGAGATAGTTGTAAAGGGCAGAAGGGTACGCAGTGCAGGAAGAGGCGATAATGTAGCATTGGGATTCAGAGACAGGGTTAAGGGAGATCTGCGGGGATCGGTGATTTATCCCGAAACCAGTCATCAACAAAGCAGCGCCAGGATAGAGGCCTTGATATTTCTGACGAAGGCATTTACAAAGAATGTCAGCATAAGATTCAACGGCATAGATGTGAAGGTCAGAGGCATGAGAGTGAACAGATACATAGACACAACTACTGGAAGATCCTGCTCCTCTGGAAGAATATCTCCGCTGAATGCCGTGAGGGCTGAGCTTAGGCTGGCCAGGAAGATCCCTGTGGAACGCTTTGATAAGGCGATGGAGCTTGGCAGGTTCGTAATGTATAATGGTAATAAATTTATCGGTATAGGTATTGTAACTGCAGCGTAGCCATCGGCGGTGTTTATGGCCTATATGAAAAAGATTCTTGTCATGGAGTCGGGCTCTTTCAAGACATTCGGAGGCGCGGCGAAGGCCACATATGATATTTATAGATATCTGAAGAACTGCCGCGCATATGACGTGGACCTGTATGGCGACTTTTCGAAAATAGATGCCGGTGCAAAGAGGTCAGGGGTTAAGGCGCTGAAGGAAAAGGCTTACGATGCAGTGCTTATCAACTCAATAAGGGATGTGCCTGTTATAAAGAGCTGCCTGGTCGGACAGAGGTCAGGCAAGGCAAGGTTCATATATACCGACAGGGGTAATGTGCTGCTTAATTTCAGGAATGCAAGGCTGGGGAGGCTGCTGCCTAAGATGCTTCTCAGGCAGCACTTCATGCATGAAATGAGGAAGTGGCTCGGCGTATACATAGCAATATCCGCAGAGCAGCAGGAATATGCGAAGGGCTTTTTTACGCAGGATACAAAAATAGAGTACTTGCCTATAGCCCCTGCCAGAAATTTTGTGAGGATGCGCAGAGTGCACAAGGAGGAGTGGGCGCTTTACATAGGCAGGCTGGACGAAAGGCAGAAGAAGGTGGGCTTTCTTATAAACGGCATAAAGAGGGTCACCGAGCTTTATCCCGGCTCCAAGGGGCACGTGTTTTTGAAAATCGTGGGCTCAGGACCGGACGGGGAGCGCTATAAGAAGCAGGCGGAAGGGCTCGGCCTCGGAGGCAATATAGCGTTCGCTGGCTTTGCAGAGGAGAAGGAGCTGGCGCGCATCTACAACAGGGCCAAGTTCTTTGTCTCTGCATCGGAATGGGAGGGCATGAGCAGGACTTTTGTCGAGGCTATGGCGTGCGGGCTGCCTCTCCTCGTTAATGAAAGGAACAACACAGTGGTAGGCTATGACCCAGTCAGAAGGATGGTGAATGAGGGCCACAACGGTCTTGTATATGCATACGGGGATCTTGACGATTTTGCAGAAAAGTTTTACCTTATATATTCTGACAGGAAGAAGAGGGCTGAGCTGGCAGAAAACGCCTTTCTGTACGGAAAGCAGTTCAATCTCAGGAAAAACCTCATGGGCTACAGAAAAATCATAGAGGCCAATGGAAAAAAGCCTAAGCCGGCTTGGCCTTTCCCGAAAGCACGTAGTCTGCCGTAGTCTCGATCGCAGACCTTGAATTGAATCTCGGGACATAACCGAAATCCTTCAGCTTTTTGTTGCTTATGAAATTGTCAGTTATATCTCCAGGCCACCCGCCTTTTGTTGTGCCGAAAACCTTCATTGCACCTTTTGCCGCTTTATCCACAACGATGTCTGCAATCTCGCTCACGCTTATCTGGTCGTCCGAGGCTATGTTGAAGATGTTCTCGCGGTCTCCTGACTTGGCATACACATACAGGACTGCCGATACGCAGTCATCAACGCTCACATAGCTCTTCCTCTGGGTGCCGTCACCGAGAACCTGAAGCTCGCTGCCGTTCTTCCTGAGCTTGTTTATCAGGTCGAATACGACCCCGTGCGTAGCGTTTCTGCCTACGACATTGGCGAACCTGAAGATGTAGAAATTGATTCCGTACATGCTTGAAAAGGCGCTTATGAGACCTTCTGATGCCAGCTTCATGGCGCCGTACATCGATATGGGCTTCAGCGGCCCGTATTCTTCTGGGGTTGGTTTGACCTTAGCGATGCCATAGATGCTTCCTGAGGAGGAGAATATTATATTTTTAACGTTTGCATGCCTGCACGCCTCCAGAACGTTGTATGTTGATACAATCCCTTCGTTTATAAGGTCTTGTCCTTTTCCCAATTTCGCATTCGGATTCGCAGCAAAATGCACTACAGCATCGGGGCTTTCTGCTTTCATGGCAGAAGCCAGGAACTCTCTGTCAAGAACGTCGCCTTTTGTGAATTTCAGGCCCTTTCCTACAAGGCCCTCTATGAATGAGTAGCTTCCTGAAGAGAGGTTGTCATAAACCGCTGTGTTTGCGCCCTTGCCGACAAGCAATTCGGAGATATTGCTGCCGATGAAGCCCGCACCGCCGGTAATGAAGAATTTGCTGCCTTCGATGCTATTGGCCATCGGATCTACCTGCCGTGGATTCCTGCGCCATGATAGTCTGTTCCTCCTTCTCTCCAAGCGCATGATCTCCGGTATAGCCCTTTGCAGTATACCTCTCAAGCCACTTGAGCTTCTTTGACGCTGACCTGTTGTCGCCGCTCTTCCAGTATACGCTAGGGGCTATCACAGCCTTTTTGCGTATCCATACCTTCCTGTATTTGTCAAGGTCATTTATTATGTCGCGTATCTGCCCGTCCACATTGTGCTTTGGCGAGAAGCCAAGCGCAGGCAGCTTTTCGTGGACTATCTCGTAGAAGTGCTGCTGCGCCTCCACCCTTGGATCCTCCACGGGCTCCATCTCTGCCTTGAATCCGAGCTCTTCGCCTATCTTCTTGACCTTCTCGGCAAGCTCTACAGTGTTGTATATCTTGTCAAGCTGGTTCACAACGCGGTATTCGCCTTCAGCTGCAGGCTTCTCAGTGAGTATAGTAAGCGCATTTATGCTGTCCTGAAGAGAGAGGAAGCCGCGCGTCATGAGCCCCTTGCCGTATATAAGGAGCTTTCCGTTGGCTATAAGCTGCGCGCAGTACTTGTTTATAACCGTGCCCCAGACAGAGTCTATGTCAAGCCTCGTAAGAAGGTCTTCATTCACCATCTCTTCTGTTCTGTTGCCGTAAACAACGCCCTGCATGACATCCGTAGCCCTTATGCCCCATATCCTGTTTGCATATGCAACATTGTAGCTGTCAAAGATCTTGCTGAGATGGTACCATGAGCCCCCCATGCGCGGGACCATTATTTTGTCCCTTCTGCCCATGTATTCTACTTCCATGAAGCCCTCTTCTATTCTGAGGTTAGGGGTACCATATTCGCCCATCGTGCCCATCTTGAGCAGGTGAGCGTTAGGCTTATGCTTCTTCATTGCGAAAAGTATATTGAGGTTTGATGCTACGTTGTTCGTCTCAGTATAAAGTGCGTGCTGTGCAGTAACCTGTGAGTAAGGTGCGCTCCTCTGCTGCGCCAGATGTATTATTGTTTCAGGCTTGTATTTTCTAATCAGGGCCTCAACAAAATTAGGGTTCCTGAGATCGCCTTCGACAACCTCGATCTTCTTATGAAATTCCTTCTCGAAGCTTTCCGATCTCTTCTTAAGGTCCTTACCTATAGGCATGGCAGATATGCCGCCTACGTCAGCAACAAGCTTCCTCGTGACATAGTTGTCTACAGCTACAACCTCTCCGTATTGGTTGGCCATCTTCATTGAAAGCGGCCAGCCTATGTATCCGTCTGCGCCCAATATCATTACTACCAAACAATCACATTTCAGAGTTTAGAGGAAGGCACTAACTCATGATGTCTCCCCATATAAATATCTATTTTGTATTAAGACGCAAAGATATTTATGGGTTTTGCGATGCTGCGTCTTTTGCGCCGATTCCGTAGTATTCCATGATACTTTTGCTTACATTGTATATCGAATAGGATTTTATGGGTCCGAAAAGGTCTTTCGGATGAAAGCCAAATATTCCCATGCGGGTATGGTCCCCGCTCTTGGGAGGCTCGGGATCCATGAAAATGGCGCCATTAGAATAGTTGAAGATGTCAATGCTGTAGCCCTTCTTCGCTTCTACAAAAAGGTCAGGCGCAAGGAAGGGGCATTTGTTGCCATAATATTTCTTTGCGCTCTCAACTCTTTTTATCACTGCTTCCCTTCCATTCATAACACCCTTAAGCTGCGCCGAAAGCCTTATGATTACCCTCTTTCCCTCGGCAGAAGAAACAAAGCCATTCTCAAATCTTGCATCATTGATCCAGAGAGTAGCAACGTTTAGGTTTGATACAGCAGCGAAGGCCTTTGTCTTGTTCATATCCATGTCAAAGAGATGTATGCGGGTATACACTCCTCCGCTGCCTGCTGAAACAGCGCCCAGGGATTTTGATATCGCGCGCTTTGTGGCATGCGGGAGTTTATCGTAAACATGCCTCATTCCGGTCTTCATGAGCCTCTCTCTGAAGGCGTAGCCAAGATTGGATCTTGCCTCTGAATTCTGCCTGAGCACGGATTCTTTTACGGAAAGGTAGCCGTTTCTTGCAAGCCACGTGTTGATAAGGAATTTTTTCCTTATCGGCTGTGCACCGTGGTCTGAAACCATCATTATTGCCGAACCCTCCTTTGCCGAACGCTTTAGCAGGTAGCCGACGAAAGAATCTATTGCAGAATATACCGGAAGCATGTATCCTTCCATATCTTTTTTGTTCAGGACAAAGTGCTGAAGTCTGTCGGTTTCTGTGAAGCAGACATATACGAAGCCGTATCTGCTGTGCCCTATGGCCCTTTTTGCAATCTCTGCCCTCTTCCTTATACTCTCGGCAAACGTTTTAACTGCATCCCTTATCGGGAGCCTCCCGGCCTTCATGTCCTTTTCTATTTCAGGCTCTCCGGTGAATCCGTATTTTAGCATTAGTGATTTGAGATATGCGCTGTTCGTCCTGGCCTTGAGAGGGAAGCCCGTTATCATATCCACTCCGCCATACCCAGGAAGCTTTATGTCAGTGGCAGGGGTAATGACAAGGCATTTGATACCGCTTTGGGCTAGGGCCTTCCAAAAAGGGGGATGCTTCTCTGAGTCATAATAGACAAGCTCTGGGGTGTAATCACGCTTCAGCTCGAAGAAGTCAGGAACGCCGTGCTCGGAAGGCTTCAGGCCTGTATAGATTGTAGGCCATGCTGCACCGGTCATCGGAGGCATTGTTGACTTCATCTCCACAATCTGGTGATTTGAAACGAGGCTGCGGATGTTTTCAATTCCTTTCCCTAGGCTGAGCCTTTTCATAAGCCAGAGGGGCGCAGCATCTATTCCAATAAGATAAAGCCGTCGAGTTGCAGACATGAGTGATAAAATACATTATAGTCTTTTAAACATAACGCAAGCAATATTATAGGAGGGGAGTTAGGCTAGCTTGGCAGGCTTTCAGGTTTGGGACTTGAAGACCCGCGTTCAAATCGCGGACTCCCCGTTTTTATTCAGGGGTTATATATAGAGCGGACATTTTGCACCCCCTCTCAAACGCTATTGATCCTTAACTCTGGTAGATTTAGGGAATAAGTACTCCTTTTGAATGCCAAACGTCCCACTTTACAGTCAGTAGTAGATGACAAGGAAGGTACCACAAGGTATTTATAAGTTATTCCCCATAGGGAATACATGGAAACGTGGGTTGAGGAATGGCTCAAGAAGCAGAGGCAGGAAGGGAAGAAGCGATTGGAAGTCAAGCAGTCGAACAATGCGTACTATGTATATGAGTCTACCACCGTCTGGGACAAGGTTGCAAAGAAAAGAAGAAAACGTTCCATTTATGTTGGCAAACTTGACAGGAAAGAGAGAATCATAAAGAGCAGCCGGACTGTTTTGTCCAGAGTGTTTCCAAGAAACGTGTGGAGATACGGCGATGCACTGTTGCTGAATAAGGCACTGGAGCAAATCTTCCCATTGCTGGAAGAATCATTTGGTGATGTGTGGGAGGAGCTTTATGCGATGGCACTTGTCAGGATATTGGGGTACACGCCACTCAAGAGAATACGTTCTAGGTGGGATAAAATCTTCAACGTGAAGAAGATAAAACCGTTATTGGAACCGTCACACCTATCTGATATTTTGAGGATTGCAGGGATGGACAGGGCAGCACAGAGAAAATTGTTCTCTGCGCTTATGGGAAGGGAGCATGTTGCATACGATTTGACCACAGTAACAACCAGATCAACAATGATGAATATTGCGCGTATAGGATACAACAGATACGGCGAATATCTTCCACAGGTGAACGTCATACTACTTGTGTCCGTAGATGATAACCTCCCTTCCATGATTAGGGTTGTGCCGGGTAACATAAAGGACGTCTCTACGTTGAAAACATCGCTCTCTGAATTTGACATGGCAAAATTGACACTGGTTATGGACAGAGGGTTCTTTTCGGAAGATAACATGGATGAACTGATAGAAAACAAGGTGAACTTTATACTCCCTGCAAGGAGAAATAGCAAACTGTACAGCATTGCAAAAAGGAAACTGACTGGTCACTTCTTCTACAGGAATCGCCTTATCAAGTACAGGAAGACTGCAGCCGGGCAAAAGACACTGTATCTGTTTGAGGATACGAAGATGAGAGAAGAGGAGGAGAGAACCATCTACAAACTGGCAGATAACAGAAAGAAAAGTAAGGTAGAATTTGCCGAGGCGATAGGAAAGGCTGGAAGGATCCTATTGGTGTCGAATAAAAACACAGGTGAAAAGAAGATATTTGAATCGTGGAAGCAAAGAGAAGGTGTAGAACAAAACTTTGACACGTTCAAAACAACGCTACAGAGCGATATTATGTACCTACAGGATGATGAATCAGTATTTGGTTATATCTTCGTAGCGTTTCTATCACTTTATGGCTATTGCACCTTGCAAAATATGCTGAGAGCTGCAAACATACTGAACAAGGTGTCACCTCTTGACCTTCTGGAAGAATTCTCGTCAGTTTATGCGATTGGTGATGGAGAAAGAGTTATAATCACGGAGGCGCCAAAGAAAGTAAGGGAATATGATGACCTGCTTAAGACAAACTTATTCCCTAAAAACCGAAGTTAAGGCTTAACATAAAGAATAGTTTATTAAATACTCTTATAGTAAATCCTATTGAGTGGTAATATGGCAGAGAAGGCTGCACAGAAGCACAAGAAGATAATGCTTCACCCTGATTTCAAGATAGAAAACATAGTAGCCAGCGCAGACCTGGGGGTAGAGCTTGACCTATACGCCATAGCGAAGGCCTCGACGGACATAGACTATGAGCCTGAGCAGTTTCCCGGAGCAATATGCAAAATCCATAATCCGAAGACTGCGCTGCTTCTCTTCAAGAATGGCAAGGTCATATGCACAGGCTCGAAAACAGAGGAAGATATAAAGAAGGCCATAGACCAGGTAGTCAAGATAGTCCGGAGATACGTCATAGCCAAAGCCAAGGACTCTTCGAAGCCCGGAGCTGCATAGAGGCCTTTGCAGGGATTGTTTTTTGTAAGTGCGTTGGTTGCATATACGGGCATTGCATACGCTAAAAGGATTTCAGATGTGCAAATGAGGATCTTGGGATTTTCTGAATCTGCAGGGGCATTGAGGGTGGAGCCGGAGTCGTTTGAAGACCTCTATCTTCTGGCAAGGATAATAGGCCCTGCTGATGTTGCTGAAGCTAAGAGCTACAGGAGGTTCAGACCGAATGAATCTGACGAGGGGGAGCGCAAGGAAGTCTTTGTAAGAATATCAGTCGAGAGAGTAGTGGTGGACAAGAGCGCAGAAAGGCTCAGGCTTGGGGGAAAAATACTTGGGGGAAGGCCCGAGGCATTCATACAGATCAACAGCTACCATACGCTCAACATTGCGCCTTACGACCATCTTGAGATCAAAAAAGGCGAATGGAAGAGTTACATACTCAGAAGGCTTAAAGAGGCTGCAGAGGAATCAAAGAGGCCAAGGCTGGGCATCATAGCCATGGATGACGAGAAGGCCACCGTTGCATACGTGCGCGGGTACGGCATAGACATAAGCAGTGAGATATACAGCCACCTGAGCAAGAAAATGAACGAAAAGGAGTTCGAGAGGCAGCGCATCAGGTATTTTGACGAAGTTATAAAGGCATGCGAAGGCATGGAAGTAGAGATAACCATAATAGCAGGCCCGGGATTCACAAAGGACGATATTAAAAAATACATAGGAGATAAAGGCATAGAAACTGGCAAAAGGCTCGTATATGCAAGTGCGGGAGACGCTGAGCGCTCAGGCGTGAGGGAGGTCATGCAGAGCGAGATTGCGGCGAAGCTCATAGAGGGGGAGCACCTGAAGAAGGAATTCGGCTATCTGAACCTGCTTTTCAGCAGCCTGAGGATGGGAAATGCAATATACGGAGCAGGAGCGGTATCTGAAGCCATTGATAGCCGAAAGGCCGGAGTGGTCATTGTAAACGATTCGGCATTAGTATCTGAGGATATAAAGGCCGTGCTCGATGCTGCAGACCGCAGAGGCGTAAGGATAGAGATTTTCAATGCTGAAGACGAAGCAGGGGCTCAGCTCCACTCTCTCAGGGACATAGCCGCAATAGAGAGGTCTATGCTGAAGCAATAGCACAAACGGGTGTCTCAGACGACTCTTTTCATCACTGCTCAGAAATACCTCGTCTCATCACAGATATGATAATTATAATGCATGTTATTATTTCTTGCGCATATGCAGTATTAGGATGGCAATACTGATACATGATGGTCACGATGAAAGACCTTGCGGAACTGGAACGGGAGGTAGACAAAATAAAGGAGAGGAAGAAGAGGATTGAAGCTGACAAGGCCTGGGAGACGAGCTATGCCAGGAGAGCCCTCTCATGCTCTTCACATACATTGCAATATGGCTTTATCTGCAGTTCATAGGCGTGCAGAACGCGTGGCTTGCTGCTGTTGTGCTGACAATAGGCTTCATGCTCTCCACTCTGACGCTGCTTTTTTTCAAAAGGCTATGGATACGGCGCATTTACAAAAAGGGTAATCTGAATATTTTTGTATTATTTGGAACTTGTGAAAACATTTTTGTATCTTCTGTAACGCAAAGCTAAATAGTGTAGTGGGATGTAACTTCTCTTCGTCGGAGAGGAATGGTTGCGTAAATTTCGCTAATGAGGCAGGGCAATGAAAGTGTCAATCAGGTTCGCAAAACCAAGCCAGGCAGGCAAGATAGCGAAGCTCATAAACAGTGAGAGCAAGAAATCAGGCGCGGTAATGGAGGTCACGGAAGACGAGGCAAAGAGGTGGATAAAAAATAGGAATTCTGTTGTGGCCATGCATGGGGGAGTTGTAATAGGGCATGAGGCGCTTAATACATGGCCTGAGTGCGGCTGGGTTGAGCTGAGGTCTGCAGTGGTAAAGGCAGAGTTCAGGGGAAAGGGCATAGGCTATATGCTGGCCAAGAAGCTCATCTCCAGACACATGAAAAAGAACATGACCATAACGTTCATAAGCATTAAGCGCGATGCGGGTAAAGGGGCAGGAATATTATCAGCGCTGGGCTTCGAAGAGGTAAGTATGGATGAAATACCCGGGGAGCTCTTTTCGGTAGGCAGGAGCAGAGACATGAGGAAGGCGTTCAGGCTTGACACAGATGGAAGTCACAGGCGCCAGGACTGAAGCCAGCAACTCTGGTATTGTAACACATGGATTACTTCAGAGATACCAAAGAACTGTTAATCTCCTTGAAAGACTTGAGATACCTCAAAACAGCCCGTGCAATTACGGGCTGTTTGGGTTCAGACCTGCTGCGTTAGAGCCTGGTGGGAAGTATGGGCTATATTCTCCATTATACGGGCACGAGCCTACAGAGTTCCAACCTTGTTCCCCGCTGGATATCGCTTGTCCACCAGAGCCACTTATATACTGACCTAAGCCTCCCAGCACGGTTCCCACATACGAACCAAACACTCCGTGGCATGCGCCATTTGTATTCGCTTGGTAATATCCTGTAGAGGTAGTCTGTCCCTGTGCCGCAGCCAGGCCGAACAGCATAGCCACTGCCAGCATAGAGATACCAATCACTCTTGTTTTGCTCATTCACACACCCTATTTCTACACCAATGAGAAGATTATTATAACTATCTTCGGTGCTTGTAGGAATTAGCCCCGGCCGGATTCGAACCGGCGTGAATGGATCCAAAGCCCACTATCCTTGGCCAGCTAGATGACGGGGCTGAAGCTAGGTAGTAATATAGATGAAGCGATACAGATATAGATATGCGCTAAT
>JAJYIA010000025.1 GCA_021796295.1 Microcaldota archaeon | reverse complement strand
GGGTTTACAGATGTGATTCGTGCCATCTGAAAATTGATAGGGATATAAACGCATCAATAAATATACTGCAAAAAGCAACTACCGTAGGGCATACGGGAAGTCAGGCTCGTGGAGGAGACTTAAGACCCACAAGGACAGTTTCCAATGAATCGAGAACTAATCCTGCAAACGCAGGGGAAGCCCACACGCTTTAGCGGTGGGAGGATGTCACTATGGTGTCTTTATGTTCAACGGCATATTCAGGAAAAAACCAGTACAAACAACAGAAATCACAAATGTCTACATAAGGCTCGGCGGGGATGTGCACAGCTTGGGCAGCAGAAGCGTGAAACATCCTGTCTTCAGCGTAGAGATACCATTCCATAACCGCCTTGGGAACGGCCTTCTTCCTGATAACATCCGAGGTCCTCCAGTCGGGGTTTCAGGCATATCCGTAGAAAGGCCATTTGTGCTGCTCTCAGTTTCGCCCAAACCGCCTGTCAATGTAGACTATATGTCTAAATCAGTATTCAGCATTAAATTGCGCGCCCCCGAAGGCTCCTACAGCGGCCCTCTCTACATAAGGTTCGATACCGATACTGCAAGCGACATAAGCATACGCATAGAGAGTATAACGCTAAGGCAGATGGACAAGAGCTATGGCCTTGAGGAATCTGCATCGGCCATGGTCGTTAGGAAGGCGCAGGTCTTCAGGAAGGACATACAGCTTTACAAGATTCTCTCCTACGGCCAGAAGGTAAACAGTATAGAGGTCAGCGACCCCTTCAGTATCGAAGAGGCAAAGCCGGCTTTGCCTTTCACCATAGACAAAAAGGACAGCTACGTGCTCGAGCTTTACATACGCTGCCCTGACTTCAGCTATGCAGGCCCTATGGAGCTAACATTCAAATAGGTCAGCATGAGTCCCAGAGCCTCATGAACTCCTGCCTGAGCCTTCTTATGCCTTCTTCGCTGCGTATGATCTCTATCTGCTCTATGTTCTTGTGCATGCCCCTGTACGTAAGGTTGGCAGAGCCCGTCATAGCCGCGTTCTCCGAGATATAGAGCTTCGCATGTATGAAGGTCTTTGGCACCTTGAGTATTATATTCCTGTTTTTCTGAAGGCTTCCTGATACGTGCCCAGCCAGAAGAAGCGCAAGTATTGCCACTGTAAGCAATGCCGACAGCGCAAGCACAGCCGGAGGATATGCCCCTTCATAAAGCAGGTAGTTGGCTGAAATCAGCGCCATAGCTGCAACGATAAGCATACCTGTGTTTGATTTCCTTTCAAGGAGTGCACGCGCCTCCCAGTCTATCGACGATGATATTATGCGTATGCGCCTGTCCTGAGAGATGTTTCTTATGAAGTTCGCATAGTACCTGTCTATATACGGTGACACTATGCAGAGATCTCGCCCTTTCCTGAGGAGAGGCTCGGCATACGTATAGCTACGGTCTCCGCTGTAATACCTGCCTGCGTCCTCCTGCGGCATGCAATCCCCCAAACATGCTTTATACTTGGGTGCAACAGACTAATATCCTTTGCGCATGCGCCTTCAAAACATGATTGCCATGAGGCATATGCGGCCTTTCCTCCACGGGCTAAGCAAGATTTTTATATATGCTGATTAGATGTTAAGATTATGGACCTTATCTTCAAATCAATCATTGCGGTCGTCTTGGTAGTTGCGGCGCTCTTTGTAGTGTATTACATATTCCAGCATGTCTCGCTATCGCAGCCCATAAGCAGAAGCCAGGCCTCGTCCCTTGTTCTGCGCGACCTTGAAAACAACAATCCTGATGCAGCAATAAACATAACGAACGTGACGCCTTCGCAGTACCAGGGCAGCTGGCATATCGTCGCTTCGGTGATTGATAATGCTGAATCTCCATGCCCTTCATATGAGATATACTCATTCGATTACCCGGCATACTCCTTTGTTTACAGGGTTGACAACAAATACACGAACTATACGCAGAACGCCTGCATAATATACGGATTCATAGCCGGCAATTACACTGTGGGGTCATATCCGGTTGCAATAGCAAGATCCTACCAGCTCAACGACTCTTCTGTCAGCGCGTTCGTTGCAAGGTACGGCTATTCAAATGTGAAGGCTATTGCTTCCTATTACGCAGACGCCTATCTGAACGGCAGCCATTACACAAAGATATGGCTTGTGAATTATACCGCTCCTGGAGCAGGCCATGCAGTGCATGTGGTGCTCTCGCAGCTTAATGGCTCAGCCCTCGGAGTTTACAATACTACCTAATGTGCTTCCTGAAGGTCATTGTACTACTGCCTGCCATGCCTTCTGCCTTTTCAAATCCATTGTTGTAGAAAAAGGCTGTTGCTTCGGCATTTTCCCTATCTACACATGCCTCGAGCATGACCATGCCCATGCCCCTGGCCTTCGCCGAAGCGGCATTAAGAAGCATGAGGCCTACGCCTCTTCTGCGGTACCTTTTGCTTATTATGATTCCCAGTGAGCCTATGCCTGGCCCTTTTTTTGCAATCTCGCACTCGCCTATTACTATAGATCCATATACGGCTACGATGTCTACTGCATAGCCCTCTTCTACGCCTCTGAGCTTCTCGCCGAAGATGCAGCCGAATGCCTCCCTCGTGGGCTCGGCACTGAAGAATGTGGCCTTTGGATTCTCGGCATATATATCTGCTGCAAGAGCAAGAACGTCTTCGAAATCACCGGTCTTAAGCTCCCTGATGTTCATGTGCATCTTTCCCATAGTTCTAACACATTCAACGCAAGGTATTTAATTAGCACCAGTCTAGTCTAAAATATGGCAGTCACAAAGGTTGCAGCAAGGCGCATGCTCAAGGATGTAGGTGCCAAAAGGATAAGCGAGGCTGCAGCGCTTGAATTGGCCGAGGTCGTAAACGGCTTTGCATATGCAGTGGCGAAGAAGGCAGTGAAGCTTGCAGCGCATGCAAAGCGCAGCACCATAATGAAAGAGGATGTTGATCTGGCGAAGTAGCGGCATCGCCTTTGCGGATATTCCTAAATTACCGTCATCATTATAATTCTTCGCAGCCATTGTATATCTGGCGATTAGATGACAAAGGAGAGCAAGGAGCAAATAGGATGTCCTAACTGCAAAAGTCAGAATGTTTGGAAACAGGGATATAGGAAAAATAAAACCGGAAAGAAGCAGAAATACAGGTGTAGTTGATGCAAAAAGTATTTTGTACTGGACGACGGATTCAAAAGGATGCGTTTTGACCCAAAAATTATCACTAGGGCAGTCCATATGTATAACGACGGAATGCCGGTTTCAAAAGTACAAAATCATCTCCTTCAGCACGACAACACAAAAGTATCAGACGTCTCTATACTGAATTGGATAAAGAAGTATGCGCCAATTTTAAAAAAAGATAAGGCAACTATCCAGGCCAATAATAAAAGGGCGAATACACACGGATGAAAAATGTATTAGAGTCAGTACGGCACTTGACTATGACCTGAATTCAATAGATAACAGGACAAAGTTTGTCTTAGCTCATGCCACTGTGAGAAGAAGAACACTGCCTGAAGTCATAAACTTCATGCGTGAGATCAAGGACAACTGTTACGACCAGATACTGGAGACATACAGTAAAGAACGACATAAACCCATAAAGAAAAGGAAACTCACATGTTTCGTTTGCGACGGCTTTGAGAACTATAGAAACGCATTCAACAGATTATTCTATCGTGTTGTGACACTGCGGTTTGGGGTTCCAATAGGTTCCAGAAGATAGATTAGAACACAATAACAACGCAATCGAAAGATACAACGAAGATATCAATCAACGATACGAAATAATGAGGAATTTCAAGAGTTTTGAGTCTGCATCTGCCTTTTTAGAAATGAGAAGGGTCATACATAATTTTGTGAATCCGCACATGGAATTGGGAGGAATTACACCTGCAGAAGCAGCCGGTTTTGACGTAGATTTAGGAAGAGATAAACTACTTTCCCTCATAAAATGGTGTTATCTGACGATAACTTAGGAATATCACATGATAGAAAGGTTTTTATTTATTAATACCATATTGATGTGGTGTTAAATGGTTAAGGCACTGATAACGATAAGCGGACATGCTAACAAGATAATAAATATAGTCAAAGCCGAATGATACGATGCCAGAAAAGCAAAAAAAGGAACGAGGAATGTTATTAACTGGTTGGTTAATCCTTATGCTGATTGGCAACAGTGCTGGAGCTTTGCTATTCATACTCGGAAATGCATACGTTTCTAGTTTTTCTCTTTATCCATCTTCGATCTATTATATTGTAGGAATTTTTGGTCTTCTTAATGTTATAATTACAATCATGTTATTTATGTGGAAGAAATGGGCATTTTTTGTGTTTATCTGGTTGGCTATAATAGTTTTTATAATAAATATTTCACTTGGAATTGGGGTCCTTGCGCTTCTTGGTCTCATAGGTCCGATAATCCTATACCTCCTAATGCGACCCAAATGGAATCTGTTTGAATAATTTAGCTTTGTGCGGATTTGAATTATGGTGAAGCATAGAACCCAGAGAGGTAATGCTCGGCCTGTCACGGTTGTAACCTGGGTTCAAATCCCGGCCAAGGCCTCCTTTTTTGTGTTATATGAAACATATATTTATATATTTTTGTGTCATATAAAACACATATGGATAAGATAACTTTATTGAACATATTATCGAATTGG
This sequence comes from Microcaldota archaeon, assembly GCA_021796295.1. GTDB lineage: Archaea > Micrarchaeota > Micrarchaeia > Micrarchaeales > CABMGC01 > JAJYIA01. Next base: position 8,140 of record JAJYIA010000025.1, on the reverse strand, counting down.
AATTTTTGGGGTACTGCGATGGAAACAGGCATCGAAAGGCCAGTTTATGTCGACAGGATAAAGAATCTCATAGAGGACAACAATAGAGTAATAGTAGAGACTGGAATACGCAGATGCGGCAAATCGTTCATATCACGGCAAGTGGCCAGATTTCTTATAAATAATGGATATAGAAAAGAAGACATCCTTATCATAAATCTAGAGGACGAGAGGTTTATAGAAAGGAGCTATGAATTGCTGCTAAATATCTTTGAGGTTTACAAAAATGAGGTCAAATCAAACAGGAAACCATTGATTATAATAGATGAGGCGCAGGAGGTTAAGGGATGGGAGCGCTTTGTCAGAGGCATTAGCGAAAGGAATGGGGCTGATTTTATCATAACTGGTTCATCTTCTGTTCTTTTGAGCTCGGAATACTCGACTCTTCTTGCAGGCAGGCACATAGCCCTGAATATAATGCCTCTTAGTTTTGTCGAATTTGCCAATTTTAATGGATTAAACCTAAAAACCGGAGTCGACATAGCTAAAAATCTAGATAAATTAAAGGTCTTATTAAGCGAATACATGCGTTATGGGGGCATGCCTGCAGTTGTGCTCTCAAAAAACAAAGAAGACCTGCTTCTGAGTTACTTTGATACCATACTTATAAAGGATGTTGCAAATAGATATAAGATACGAGACCAGGAAAAGTTACGCTTTCTCTCCAAATTCTATCTTACTAACATAGCATCTCCCATAACATACAACAGCATCTCAAACTCTACAAAAAAAGGAAAGGTGCCTGTTTTTCCAGTAAAGACAGTACAACGCTTTTCAGAATATCTTTCCAGCTCATATCTTCTCTTTTTCGTCAAGAGATTCTCATTTTCTGTAAAAGAACAGGAGAATAGCCCAAGAAAAGTATATTCCATAGACAATGGATTTGTTAATATTCTGGGATTCAATTTTATGGAGATAAAAGGCAGACTCCTCGAAAATCTTGTGGCATGTGAACTGCTTCGTAAGGTCTACACAAGCAAGAATACGGAATTATACTACTGGAAATCCATAACTAGTGGCAAAGAGGTTGATTTCATACTAAAAGAGGGCAAAAAACTATCTTTAATACAGGTTGCATATGACCTCACCGATCTCAGTACTAAGGAACGAGAAGTCGATGGACTCCTGGAGTGTGCAAATAATCTCAAAACAAAAGAATGCCTAGTAATAACAAATGAGCACAGTTCAACGGAGACTGTAAGGGGCATAAAAATAAGATATACCCCAGTCTACGAATGGCTATTAAAACAGGAAATTTAGGAAGAGATAAACTACTTTCCCTCATAAAATGGTGTTATCTGACGATAACTTAGGAATATCGCCTTTGCGCAAGCATTATATTCTTATAAAGTAAATCTTATTCTGGGATAAATGGCCAAGAATGGAAGGATAAGCATAAAGGGCGCTACTCTGATGGCATTGAGCGCGGTCGTAGGCTCAACGATCTTTGTCATAACAGGCGTGCCGCTGCACTTTGCAGGCTACCTCGCAATTCCCATATTTATTGTTGTAGGGCTTCTCTCCCTGCTCTTCGCGCTCGAATTCGGGGAGCTCAGCTCTGACATGCCCAATGAGAAGGGCGTCATCTATTCCTATGTGAACAGGTCATTCGGAAGCGAGCTCGGCCTCATAACCGGCGTGCTGCTTTATACAGCATACTGCAGCACCATCGCAGCGATAAGCCTGAGCTTCGGCTCATACGTCGCCTCGCTGCTGGGCTTCGCTTCAGCCGCGCTCCCGTTCTCCATACTGCTTATAATAAGCATAGCCGCAATCTCATTCTCGGGCATAAAGAACAGCATGGGCATAAATTACATGCTTATAATCTTTACACTGGGCGTAATAGCCCTATTCGCAATATACGCATTTGCAAGGGGCATGAGCCACGGCTTCCCCTTTGCAAATTTCTATAACTCGCAGCAGCAGAACGGCATAGGCTCATTGTTCGAGGCCAGCACTGTCATGGTCTTCGCGTTTGCAGGCTTCCAGACCATAACCTCTTTTACAAAGGACATATACAACAAAGGAAGAGGTGCTGCAAAGGCCATGATAAGCGCAGTTGCGATAGGCATTGCCGCATACGTCCTTGTGGCCTTCTCGCTCATACTCCTTGTGCCTGCGCCCAGTTTCGGCACCTCTGCAAACCCGCTCCTGTTTGCGCTTGAAAGCTCAGGTGCACCCTTCTTTCTCAGGGACATTGTCAGCATAGGCGCGGCTGTAGCCATAGCGGCCGCAGTCCTTGTCATAACCATAACGGCATCGCGCCTCATATACCAGATATCAAAAGATGGCCTTCTGCCCCCTTTCTTCAGATCCTATGAAAAGAGAAGGGATATAGCAAAGAACGGCATAATAACCACTGCAATAGCCTCGGTGCTGCTCCTCTTCTCAGGCAATGTATACATCATAGCCTCTATAAGCAACTTCGGGCTTATCTTCTCATGGCTGATGGCAAGCTTCACGCTTATAAGCAGGCGCCGCCGCGGAAGGAGGCCTGATTTCATGGCTCCCCTCTACCCTGCCCTGCCTGTGGCCGCTACATTCGCCGCGCTTCTCTTCATGGTGGGCATGCCCCAGGAGAGCCTTACAATAGGCATAATCATGATACTGCTTCTCATCATAACATACTATTTCATAGTGGAATTCAAGCAGCGCCGCGCCCCGAGGCTAAGGCTCTTCAAGTGATAAACGCTATATACTTTGCACCAGATGTTATTATTGTGCTTCAATGGGATTCTACAGCATCGAGGAAGGGCTGAAGCTTGTCAGGGCTGCGCGCAACGCCATAGAGCTGCACATAAGTTCACCGCGCTTCTACAGGGGTATGCTTGAAAAAGAGCTTGAGGGCTTCGGCGATGCCCACGGCGTCTTTGTAACGCTCTCGCACTATCCTACCGGGTCACTGCGCGGCTGCATAGGCTTTCCCAGCTCCAGCGCTCCGCTTAAGCGCATGCTTCTTGATGCGGCACTCGCCGCCTCAAGCATGGATCCGCGCTTTGTGCCAGTCTCGCATGAGGAGCTCGAGCACCTTGTTGTTGAGGTAAGCATACTCTCGGAGCCTGCTGCCATAAAAGGCACACCTGAAGACATTCTGAAGGGCATAAAAGTAGGGAGGGACGGCCTTATAATAGAATACGGCTACCACAGCGGCCTCCTTCTCCCGATTGTTGCAGTGGAAGAGGAGTGGAATGCAGAAGAATATCTTGAGAACCTCTGCATAAAGGCCTCGCTGCCCATAAATGCCTGGAGGCAGGGGAGCGCCAGGCTGTACAGGTTCACTGCGCAGGTCTTCAAGGAGCTTTCTCCTCACGGCCCCATAGAGGAGATACTCTTTGAATAGTATGCGCATAAGGTCTTTCAATGCGCACTATAATGCTTATAGACATGGACTATTTCTTTGCGGCATGCGAAGAGATCAAAAGGCCTGAGCTGAAAAAGCGTCCGACTGTCGTAGGCGCAGACCCGAAGATGGGCAGAGGCCGCGGCGTTGTCATGACCTGCAACTATATCGCAAGGAAATACGGAATACGAAGCGGCATGCCTATCTCTGCCGCATACAGGCTGAAGCCCGATGCTGAATTCCTGCCTCTCGACTATTCATACTATGAAAAAAAGTCAGCTGAGGTAATGTCAATAATAAGGGGCTACTCAGCGAAGATGGAGCAGGTAAGCATAGACGAGGCATTCATCGACGCTTCCGGGAATATTGCAGACAGCAGCGGGGCTATGGAGTATGCAAAGAAGATAAAAAAATCTGTCAGGGAGAAGGCAGGGCTGCCATGTTCTATAGGCATAGGCCCGAGCAGGCTCATAGCGAAAATGGCATGCGAAGATGCTAAGCCTGATGGCATAAGGCTTGTGGACCATGGCGATGAGAAGGCCTTCATTTCAGGCATGCCCGTGGGCAGGCTGTACGGCATAGGCAGGAAGAGCGAGGAAAGGCTTGCAGGGATGGGCTATGATACCGTTGGAAAGCTTGCAAATGCAAACATCATGGAGCTTATGGACGCATTCGGCTCCTTCGGCGTGGAGATGCACAAATATGCCAATGGCATAGATGAGAGTGAGGTTGTAGAGAATTACGAGGTTAAGTCTATAGGCAGGGAGCGCACCTTCGAATCTGATACCGATGACAGAGAGGAAATACTCAGGGCGATACTCGAGCTTTCCGGAGAGGTCGCTGCCGAAGCCGCTAAGCTCGGTGTTTCATTCAAAACCATTACTGTCAAGATGCGCTATTCCGACTTCTCAGAGCACATGAAAGGCCTCAGCATCAGGCCCTCAAGCTCAGAAGCAGCGCTAGGGGGCACTGCAAAAATGCTTTATACCGCAAATGTGGAAAAGGGCAGGAAGCTCAGGAAGATAGGCGTAAGGGTCTCAGGCCTTTCTGATTACAAAAGTCAGAAGAGGCTTAGCGCATATCTGAGTAGTGAGTAAGCAAACGTATGCCACAAACGTGCCCTATGCGCCATTCAGATCCGTAATGCAAACCAATCCCGATGCCTTGCTGGACATAAAGCCGCCTCTGTATATTTTTCCGTCCCTTCTGCAAGAGTAAGAAATCGGCCCTTGCGGCGCGCTGAGTATCGCTGCGCCGCTCTTATAGCTTCTCTCTAACTCCAACGTGCCGCCCTTAAGCCTGCCTGAGAACGTGCCGCTGCCGTAGATATCCTCGACTCTTCCGCTTATCTTACGGCTGCCGTCTTCGGCCCCGATGTTTTTCTCTACATATAGCTCAAATACCCTGAGCAAAGGCAGATCAAGCGTATCTTCTCCTCTGAATGAAGGTCTCTCTCCTGTAACCCTGCCGTTTTCCACTACATTATACCTTCGCCAGGCAGACACAATATTGAGTGTTGCTTCAATGCATGCACTGGGTAACTCCTGAATACATGAAGGAGTCCTCTCTTCAATGCCCTCTATTATCCTTTCTCTGACGTGCATGTTATTCTGCCTCAGTGTGCCGTCGAATATGTGCATGCGCATTATGTCGCGTATGAGTCTCAGGTCTGGCTCCTTTTCTGCATAATATGAAACCCCAATGGCAGGAAGGAGACCCACGCCCCAGAGTACATCTGCCTGGTTTACAGCAAGCACCACGGCGTCAGGGCTTCTTCTCCTTATGCTCTCTATAATCTTCTTCTCCCTCTCAAACACATAGGAATATGTTGTCTTGGTTTCATTGATGTATATGTTACGGTATGCACTGCTTTTCATGTTGTTCGGTGCATTCTCTAAGTTCTTCAAAAATACCTCGTTTTCTCTTGAAAGATCCCATATCTTTACAAAGATGTCAGGATTTTCAAGGTAGGCAATCCTGAGGCCCATGCTGCGGCATTCACCCTCAAGCCTCTTCCAGTAAGGGCTTAACGCTTCGCTGTATCCTTTATAAGCTACATGCCCTACGATAGCATCATAGATGGGTATTGATTCTTTTGGTAGTTCATACCTCGGGTCCAATGTACCCAGGCCCACAAGAGAGCCTTTTGGCAGTTTTCTGAGGCTGTCAATAAGGTATCTCTGGGGCTCCAGATCTGCATACAACATCGGGAGGCGGCCTTGCTGTGTGTAAACACAAACCCCGGGGTAGACTCCGTAAAGCCTTATTTCCTTCTCAGGCTGCCGTTTGAGCATCTTGAGATCTTCCGAGTTACTGAGCAGGCTGCTTCCTGCTGAGACTGAAGGTCCTGCATTATGCTTCCAATACATTGAAATCCAAACCCTTGCCCCTTCCCCGCTGCTTTTAAGATTCTTTTAAAAATGGAATGGTCAGATTTATATAATGTGAGGTTCGGAGATTAGAAATGTAATCTACCTGAAGGCCACCATCCTGAACGCGCCTCTACTTCCGTCAAGCATGCGAAACTCTCCGCTTACCGATCCAGGCAACCTCTCATCGCTTCTGCCTTCAAAGCGTATGTCATAAAGGTCTCCGCCTGCCATTACGGCCTTTCTCCCGTAGTGCTTTATGAACCTGAATCCCGCATCATCAAATGTGCCGCGGAAGGCTGCCATTCCGTAAACATCCTCTATGGTGCCGCTGACCTCATTTCCAGACTCTTCCTTTATGTACAGTTCGAAAAGCCCGCGCAGGGGTACGTCCACGTCGTCTGTGCCTATAAAATCAGGCCTGCCTTCTGTTATCTTGCCATTCTTCACCGCGCTGTGGCTGCGCATGCATGAATCAGCGCGTGCGAGCGCCTTCAGCGAGCCCATCATGCCTTCGTCAAACCTGTTCGGCGGTATATCAGAGCCCAGAAGCTCTGCGATATCTATCTTCTGACTGCCCTCGTATGTGGAGGAGAGTTTTTCATACATCTCCGATGCCGCAGACGCTGCAGCGTAGAAGAGCCTGTAATCCATCTTAGGCCTCATTTCTGCTGCGGCTGATTTGAACTCTATCTCAAGCCTGCCCGAGAGCTGCATGCCCCAGAGTATCTGGGCATGCTCCTTTGTGATCAGTGCGGCTTCAGGTCCCTGTCTTTTCATCTCACTTATCATGTTTGAGACCTGGCTTACGTTCTGGAGATACTCCCGCTCTACAAGGAGCGCATGCTCACTCCTTTCCACTGATTTGAGCCTCTCTGCGATCTGGTCATACACTCGCATGCCGTAAAGCTCATCCCTCATCGTCCTGAGCCTTACCTCTGCATTCAGGTGCTCCATCACTATCTCCGGGCTTTCCAGGTAGGCTATGCCGATGCCTGAGGCCTTGCAGTGCTCCTCAAGGTCTTCAAGATAACCCACCCTGTTTTTCTCAAGCTCCATATCATACTTATTTGCCTCTTCCACTATAGCCCCGCGGTGCGCGGGTTCAAGCAGCTCCATGCCTACAAGCGTGCCCCTTTTCATTTTGCTGAGTTCATCCAGCATTGCAGTGCTGGGCCTGAGGCGCAAGTCCACACTTCCGCTTCGCACGTCCACTGTAAGGTTGTAAAGCACTCCGTATAACCTCCCTATGCGTACCTTCTCTTTTCCAGTGCCTTGCCTCTGCGCAATCCTTTCCATCCAATCCATAAATGTATCGCTGGTTTCATATTTAAATTATGCAGTTACATGCCTGCGCTGCAGCTATACGCGCTGTGGCCTGTCTGCCACCTAAATGATTCAGAAGGCAGGCCTGTGACACAGGGCATGCTTGAATTTGAAGAGTTGTCGAAGAGCATGAAGATCGTTGTAGATGTAAATCGGTTATGGGATGAAGCCCATTAGAATTGTTATTAAAACCTAACCTAAGAAAATGTGAAAGAGAAATAGTTTCGTAACAGTTTAGGACTAGTTCATAGATGAATGAATCCTAATCCTTGCCATATTGTAGTCAGGCGCAGAAAAGGCGCAAGGAGCCCGTCTGACCTGAAAAACCCTCATGGTTATTAAATTTAAGTGTTAATACCCATCTATTCGCAGATTTCAAACTGTGGTATTATGGGACCTGATGAGGAAGTGGCGCTCAAAGCAAAGATCCGCAGCATACCCGACTATCCCAAGCCCGGGATAATCTTCAGGGATATAACTCCACTTCTTAAAGACAGAAATACCTTTTCTTTATGCATAGACCTTCTTGTGGATGCAGTGAAGGGCATGGGGATAAACGCTATACTCGGCATAGAGGCCAGGGGCTTCATAATAGGCTCGGCTATGGCCTATGCCATGGAGCTTGGCTTCATACCTGCAAGAAAGAAGGGCAAGCTGCCTTACAAGACCATAAGCAGGGCCTATTCCCTCGAATACGGCAGTGAAACGCTTGAGGTGCACAACGACTCTCTTGATAATGGCGAGCGCGTTCTCATTGTCGATGATCTTCTTGCGACAGGCGGCACAGCCTCAGCAGCAGGCAGCCTTGTGCTGGATTCAAAAGGCATTGTGGCAGGATACGCCTTTGCCATAGAGCTAGAAGGCTTGAAAGGCCGCAGCCTTCTGCAAAAAAGCAGCAATAATGTTTTCTCGCTGCTGAAGTATTGAGCATCTATCATGGAAAAAGCGCCTAAAATCTATACCCAAGAGTGTTCGTCAAAAAGCGGAAAAACTGGGCACTGATATTCGCATCTATTTCTCTCTCTATCTACCAGCGAATATCTTTTTTTCGTCGGGGATATTCACC
>JAJYIA010000024.1 GCA_021796295.1 Microcaldota archaeon | reverse complement strand
AGCATAAACTTTTCAGTTTTATCAGTAAGAATTGGAGAGCAACACCTCTTCGTGATCATGCCACTGTCATTAACTTGATCGTTTCAACTACTACCGAAACGGGTTTGAAGGTTTATGCGCGACTTGATAAAAGAAAGTATGCAAAAGGAATTAAGGTAAGCGATGAGGAGTTAAACCAAATCAATATAAAGAGAGAAAATTTCCACGGAGAATGGAATTATACTATCTGTCCTCAGAAATCTTTTTAAATTGGAATAGTTATTCATTTACATTACCTTAGTACACGCAAAGTGCTGCTTTTCATATAGTCCCATTCGATAAGCATTATTATAAAAATGCTTGCAAGTATTAATCAACAAGTGTTTTATCGTGAATACGCTTATCGAAGATAGAGAAGTATCATGGAAGGTTCTTGATACACCTGTAAATGGAACTATAACTGTACCAAATGACACTGAGGTTCACCCCGCCGTTATTTTCACTGCTGGTAGTGGACCGACAGATAGAAATTGGTGTTCGCCCTTGCTGTCTGGAACAAATGGTAGCGCCAAATTATTGGCGGAAAGATTAGCAAGCCAGGGTTTTCTTACGCTTCGCTACGATAAACTTGCTTCTAGCCCCTACGTTAAAGCGAACCTGGCCAAATATGCAGGAAAGATAAGCATGCAGATGCATTTAGACGAACTAAAAGGTGCCGTAGAGACAATATTGGCGGAAAAGAACATAGACAATGATAATATTTTCGTTCTTGGTAACAGTGAAGGTACAATTCACGCAGTGAATTACCAGTTGCAGGCACAAAAGAACCGCTTCAAAGCGCTGGTGCTGACTGGGGCACCTGGAAGAGCGGTTGGTGATGTTGCACGCAACCAAATTTTCAATCAGGTCAAGTCTTTGCCTAACGCAGAGATTATGATGAAGCTTTATGATGACGCTATAGGAGAGTTCTTAGTCAATAAACCAATAGTCATGGATCCGTCTCTTCCTGAGGGCATAAAACAATTGCTGCATAGCTTAGAAAGCCCTTATGGTTTACCGTTTGCCAGAGAATTATGGACATACAGTCTTTCCGAGCACATCGCAAAGGTTAATGAGCCAATGCTGGTGATGATCGGCAAAAAAGATATCCAGGTTGATTGGAAAATTGATGGAAAAGCACTAGAAAATGCAACTGTTCAAAAAACTACGATATCGTACGCTTATCCAGAAAACGCTAATCATTTACTTAAGCATGAAGGGATGTCTATTGAAAAACTCACGGCGCAATATGTTGGTTTGCATTATAACGCTGCAGAGGCAGAACTTGATAAAGAAGCAGTAGATACCATCTCTAACTGGCTAAGCAATATCACTATTCCATCAAACTGAAAAGGAAGTCCATTGCACCCTACCACGAGGGAAATGTTAGTGGACTCGGCGGGATTTGCATCCGCGACATTTCCGTTGCGAACGATGCGCGCGCAAACCTTATCGTCGTTTTTCATAGCCATTCTATGCTGCATGAAAAGCTTAGGCTCGGCTGGAATTGGCATAAAGGCAAAATCCTCTCAGGGGGCATTCGCCGCAGAGAGGCTTCTTCCTGCAGTACCTTTTCGCAAGCTCTACTAACTGCGCATGGAAATCCTTGTAAAGCGGTATTGACTTCTCTATGCCGTTTGTTATAATCTGCTGTAGACTGAGATAGCCGAGCCTTTCGCTTATGCCGTACACCCTTGACATTATTCTTTTCGTATATGCATCTATAACGAAGACCGGCTTCCCGGCTGCATAGAGCAGTATGGAGTCTGCGGTTTCATTGCCTATGCCGTTCAATGCCATGAGCTCCAGCCTCAGCTCATGCGCATCCTTCCTGAAGAACCTGCTGAGGCCGCCGTTCTCCTCTATATGCATGCATATGCCCTTCAGGTGCGCTGCCTTCTGCCTGTAGAAGCCGCTGGGCCTTATCTCTGCTTCTATCGTCTTATTTTCTGCACCGGCTATCGCACACACTGAAAGCATGCCTGCCTTCTCCAGGTTTGATATGGCCTTCTCCACGTTTTTCCAGGCTGTGTTCTGCGTAAGCACTGCGCCTATGAGTATCTTGTCTGGGGTTTCGCCAGGCCACCAGTCGAGGAATCCGAACTCCGATTTCAGCTTTAAATACAGCACTTTGAGGTTGCCTAGTCTGGCATAAGGAGAAGCATTCTTTCCTGCAAGTCTTACGGGCATTTCCTTGCCTCACATCAGGCAAGCGTTTTAAAGCTTAATGTCGCCGCTCTTGAGCCTGCCTATGATCTCAACTGCACTCACGCCTTCGCATGTTATATTCATGCTCTTGCATGTGCCAAGGACCTGCTTTACCCTGTCTTCAATAGTGTTGCCGTATAGCTGCAGTTTCTTCGACTCTGCAACCTTCTTGGCCTGCTCCAGTGTTATGTTGCCTGCTATTTCATCCTTCGTCTTTGCGCCCTTTGGTATGCCCAGTTCGCGCAGTATGATGGCGCTGGTAGGCGGAGAGCCTATCTCTATCCTGTGGCTCTTGCTGAGCGGGTCTATAATGACCTTTACAGGTATCTTGAGCCCTTCGAAGGCCTTCGTCTTCTCGTTTATCTCGTTTATTATGGCGGATACATTCACGCCCAGAGGGCCCATGGCAGGGCCGAACGGAGGGCCGCTCGTAGCCTTGCCCCCTTCTATAAGACCGCTTATGGTAACTTCAGGCATATCATACAGCCTCGGCTTTGCTTATTATCTTGGCTATGTTTGACTTTGTAGTAACTGGTATCGGCACAGCCACGTCCATGAGTTCGACAGTTATCTCGTCCTTTTGCTTGTCTACTTTCTTGACCCTTGCCTTGTAGCCTTTGAAGGGCCCTGAGAGGAACTCAACTGTATCGTTTATGTCTATCTCCTGCACCAGATGCTTTACGCTAAGCATCTTCTCTATCTCATCATCTCCCAGGGGGCTTGTCAGCATGCCTTTCACATGGGGCTCGTTTGCAATGAGATCCCTGCATGCATTCTCGCTCTCAGCCTCGACCACCAGGTAGCCGCGCATGCCCGCAGGCAGCACTATGGAGTATATAGGCATATCTGATTTTATGACTTTATTTTCGAGTATGTCTGCGGTGATCTTCTCCTGGCTTGAGGTTACTCTTACTATGAGATACATTTGTTGCACCGTTTATCATCTTTTTATTATTTTCCATGTAATTTATATTATGCTGGGCATCAAGATAAGCCGCGCAGGCGCAGAAGAGGTAAGAAGATACCTCAAAGAGCGCAGGCTGCTGGGCAAAGATTATAGTATACTTAGGAAGAATTCATTTATATATTTTCCTATGCTGCGCAGGCCCACTCAAGAAGAGGGGATAAAGCTGGAGGGCTCAGGCGCAGTGCTTACATATGCAAAATTCAGGAAAGGCAGGCATGAAGGAAGTGTTGCAAGAGATTCGGAAGGCAGGCGGATGGGATATGATATCATGGGCAATATGGCAATCATAGATCCTGAGACCGGAAGCATAAGGAAGCTTGCGAAAGGCATAATGGCCATGCATAAAAATGTTGAGACAGTGCTGAGGAAAGGCGGCGCTGTTAAGGGCAGATACCGTGTCAGAAAATACGTATGCGTTGCGGGGCGCAGGAATTATATTGCAAAATACAGGGAGAACAACTGCGTTTTCACATTTGACTTGAGCAGGGTCTTCTTCTCGCCGAGGCTTGCGTACGAAAGGAAAAGGATATCTGAGCTTGCAAGGGACGGAGAACGTGTAGTGGTGATGTTCGCAGGCGTGGGGCCATTTGCGATAGAGCTTGCGAAGCTCAGGAAGGGCGCTAAGGTCGTGGCCATAGAGCTGAACAGGGCAGCGTATGCGTATATGCTTGAGAACATAAAGGCCAATAATGTGAAAAACGTGACAGCCGAATGCGGAGACGTGAAGGCAGTGGCATCGAAATACAGGGGCTTTGCAGACAGGATAGTTATGCCGCTGCCGAAGTCTTCGGGTTCCTTCATAGACTCAGCATTGCTTATGGCGGGAAGAAGCTGCACAATACATTATTACACATTCTGCAGGAGAGGCGAGGCAGGGGCCAGCGTTGAATCTCTCAGGGCCATGGTAAGGAGCAATGGATGGCATTTCAGGCACATTATGACAAGGGAGGTCAGGCCTTATTCGCCGGGAAGCATAGAGATAGCCATAGACTTTATGGTGAGGCAGGCATAAGCCGAAATTTTATAAGGTTTATAGATTTATAGTTAAAGATTGATAGCATGAAAAGACAAGGAGTTATGAAAGGGCAGGCTGCCATAGAGCTTCTTTCGACGTATTCATGGGCACTGCTTGTAATCATGGCCTTCGTAGGTGTAATAGCAGTGGCGTCGTTTTACCAGCGCCCATCCACATACACAAGCCAGTACTGCTACATAGAGCCGGAACTGCCGTGCTACGGCATGTACATAGAGAGCAACAGCATAACCTCCAATGCGATACTGATCTTTTCAAACAACCTGGGCGTGGCGCTAAACTTCCCTGCAGGCACGTCATTCTCTGTGCAGCCGCAGTACAGCAATACAGTATACCACGGATCGTGCTATCCGTATAACGCGGTCAGCGGTAATACAGTGACATGCAGCGCCCTTCTCGGTACATTCACGCAGAGCGTCGGAAGCGAGTCGACTCCGAAATTTTATATAAGCTACAGGATATGCGGAAAGACCTGCACCAGCTCAGAAATAGCAAGCCTGCCCGTATACAACACAAGTGGGAGCTCAACGCTTTTTATATCTTCTATGCCCAGCTGATGCCTTCTGAATGCCTGCCTTTCCTGCCTTCTTGTCCATGAAAAGGGCGACGACCTTCCTGAACTCGTTTGGCGAATCGAAGTTGTTGTATACGCTTGCGAAGCGTATGTATGCCACGGGGTCGAGTCTGAAGAGTCTGCGCACGACCATGTCACCTATCTCCCTGCTTGTTATCTCGCGTATGCCCTTTGACCTTATCCTCATTTCTATGTTGTCAACGGTGCCCTCCATGACATCCCTGCTAATGCGGCGCTTCTCGCACGCCCTTATCACGCCGTTGAGTATCTTGCTCCTTTCGAAAGGCTCCCTTGTGCCGTCCTTCTTTATCACAGTTATCTCTGCGAAGTCTATCTTCTCGTATGTGGTGAAGCGCTTTCCGCAGGAACCGCACTCCCTCCTGCGCCTTATGCTCCGGCCGTTGAGCACCTCCCTTGAATCTATGACATCGGTGTCTTCTGACTTGCAGTAAGGGCATCTCATCCATATGCACCCGGTGCAGGCTTGGCCTCGCCCAGGAAGTCGTCCATCTTGAGCTGTCTTATCGTCTTAAGGGTTTTCCAGTGCTCCCTCAGATAGGGGCTCAGCTTGCCGCTGCCCAGGGAGCGGCGTATAGCCTCGACAGTAGTCCTGTCTGAGGGATAGCCAGAGCCTATCTCTATGTTTTCCCTCTTCCTTATCCTGGCTATCTCCCCGTCGCGCACGACCTTGGCTATGATGCTTGCGCTTGATACTATAGGGTATCTGGCGTCGGCCTTGTGCTCGGCTATGACTCTTATGGAATTGGCTGCGGTCTGGCGCCTCATGCCTGCGACAAGCAATTGCTTCTTTGAGAAAAGCCTTACGCGGAGGCCGAACCTTTCTGAGATAACATCAGGAGAGTCAAGGAAGACCTTTCTGGGCTCCTTCTTAAGCGAGTCTATGAGCCTTGCGAAGTTTATGGCTTCGAGCTCGTTTATAGAGATCTTGTTCTTCATCGATTCGTTGATCTCGGAGGTGCTTATCTTGTAGACCTTTACCTCCTCTGCTGCAGAATAGATTTCGTCAAAAAGGTAGTTCCTCATGCGCCTTGTGAGCATCTTTGAGTCGCGCACCCCTATCCTCGAAAGCCTGCTCTCTCGGCCTTTGCTTATGCTTACAACGCTTACGACGATGGGGCCTATTACTGCGCCTCTCCCAGCCTCATCGCCCCCTGCTATTAGGATGTGTGACACCTTTATACAAGGTTCTTCCTATCTACAACAATGAAGTCATTCACTGCCATTACGCTCGCATAAGGCACAGTGAGCTTGCCGCTCTTTGAACTTATCTTGTTCACGAACTCACTGTCCACATTGGGCTCTATTACCAATGCGCTGAGCTTTCCGCTGACCTCGTTTATCTCAGCATCTACAAACTTCCCCAGATCAAATCCGTCAGATGTTACGACTTCCTTACCAACGAGCTGTTCGGCTATCATGTATTTTACCATTCAACACACCTTGCGCCTGATGAATACAACGATATCTATAGTAACGCCATAATTTATATATATATCGCCGCTCTCGTGAGAAGGGACTTATTTGCGCCCACTGAGAAAGGATTTAAGGCTTTACTGAGAAGGGTTATAAGTGGTTGATTCTATGAAGGACTCTCTGGGCATGCTCTTTCTCAAGGAGAAGCAGGCAAGGCTCCTTCTGCATCTTGCCAGGGAAGGCAGGGAGTGGAACCTTTCAGGGCTTTCGAAGGAGGCCAACGTTACATACGTACACACAAGCAGGTTCGTATCCAAATGCGAAGAAGAAGGCATAGTGAACGTGGAGAGGCATGGCAGGATCAAGATGTTAGTGCTCACTGAAAAGGGCAGAGACCTTGCCAGCAGCATAGCCAAAATAATGGATGGGGTTGGAGCTGAAAGGGAAATGCCAGGGAAGGCCGAGAAAAAGGTGCAGTAGCTACACAGCTTCAAGTATTGCAGTTTTCTTCATGGCATTCAGGACATGGCCGTAGTCGCGGTAATGGGCGAATGCCGTAAGGGTCACTGTATACTCGCCCTTCTCTGTGCCGACATCGCTGTTTATGTCGATTCTGGATTCCTTCTCCTCCCCGGGGGCAAGCGTGCCGAGCCTTATCTCCTTCTGCTTAGCAAGCCCAAGTGTGTCGAGGCTGAGCTGCTTTGGCACATCTATGGCTATGGAGCTCAGAAGCGGCTCTGACGTTGTGTTTTTGAGCCTTACCACAAGCGAGGATGTCGTCTTCTGCCTGGACTTTAGCTTGTAAGGTACGAACTCCGTCCTCACATCATACGGAAACCTTTTTCCAAGGTCGGCAGAGACATCCTTCTTGCCGAAGAGGTTTAAGAGACCCATCAGAACAACCTACGTTGCATTCACTATTGCGCTGGCCCTCGCTCCTGCCTCGCCTGTAACAACAAGCCTGTAGCCTGTGCCGTTTGCAAGAGAGATGTAGACAGGGCTCTCGCCCAGCGAAAGAGTGCCGTTAAAGAGAAGCGTTGCATTGCTGCCTGCATGCAGCGTAAGACCATATGAGCTGCCTTCGAAGTCGGATTCTGATGCAGGAAGCACGAGCGTGCCGTTGCCGTATATGAGGAAGTTAAGGGTTCTGAATGAGGCCTCGCGCTCAACGCTCTGGCCCTCTGCAGAGGCTATCTCAGCGTGCATGCCATTAAGCAGCTGGGCTATCCTTGCTTTTGTGCTTGCGTTGAGGGTAAGGTTGCCGGAGAGCTTATCCCTGAGCATGGACTCAAGCCTATCTGCGCTTTCGCCGCTTATATTGACACTTGAGCTTATGTTGGAGAGAAGGCCCTTGAGCACTGCTATACGCCCGCTCAGATTAAGGTCGCCTATGCTTCCTACTCCGGGCAGGCTTCCGTTCAGCAGAAGCGAGATTCCATTTCTTACTTCGGTGCTGCCCTCCGCAGTAATGTTTGCTGTGGCGTTCAGGATGCCCATAGTTGCATTGTATGAACCTGATGCGCTGCCATTTTCGTGGCCTGCGCTCTTGTTTGCCTTGACAGTTGCAGTTGCATTTGTGATTACAGATGAGAATCTCTCGGCCCTTGCCTCATTAGGATGATACACTGAGAGTTTGGTAGCTGCCTTGAGGTTTCCCATGATGAGCACATGCCCTATAGTCACACTTGAATTTGAGTTGTCATGCACCTTTACATAAATCCGAGTGGCATTGCCTGTGCTGCCTGCGCTTGCACTGATTATGCTTATATTAGGTCTCTCGTCTTCAAGGTCTGCCTTCTCCCTGCCGGATATGCCCTGCGTGCTGCCTATGCTGAAGGATGCGTTTGAAACGTTGCTGACAAGAACGGCGCGTGCAGAAGGCACCATTACAAACCTTGTCGAATTGTGCCCCATGATGCTTATCACAGTAGGTGAGAGGTCAAGAAGAACAACGCTGGTCGTGTTCGTATTTACAGGCTTTTCGTCTGAAATATGTATGAAAAGGCTGTTGCTAGGCACAAAGACATTATACACTGTATTGTTTACTGAAATTTCGGCAGAGGTTATGTTAAGCCTTACGCCGTCTACTGTAGAATTGGAAGGCAGAGAGAATGAGCCTATTGTTTTGCTCAGGTTCAAGATCCCAAGAAGGTCTACGCTTCCGCTTGTGTTCAGCGAGAGCCATACACTTCCGTTGACAGCATTGACATGCAGGGCCATAGATGAATAGGTTATGTTGAGGCTTTGCGTCATGTTGGGAACCTGCGGCGGATCGGTGATCTGCAGCAGTATGTTGCTGTGTGCAGCAGAAGAGACCACACCTATTGCGAAATAGACTGCGAGCACTATTATTACTATGATTATCAACCCTACCAGAACCTTTGAGCCTTTCATGCCATAAACCTCTATTAAGCAGAATACCTACGTGCTTTATGTTTATATGCCTTGCGCAATCATCAGGATATTTATGCTAATGAAATTTATACCTTTATTCGCCAAGATATACGGGTGATGGCATGAAGATAAAGGGTTATATATTCAAGGCCTATGACATAAGAGGCGTATACCCAGGAGACATAGACGGATCTGCAGCAGAGGCGATCGGCAAGGCATACGGACGCTTTATAGGAAGCGGAAGCATAGCCGTGGCAAGGGACGTGAGGCTGAGCAGCGGAGAGCTTATGCAGCATATGCTTAAAGGCCTGAAAAATGCCGGCATAAAGACGATTGACATAGGCATTGTGCCAACCCCGGTAACATATTTTGCCATAAGGCATTACGGGCTTGATGGGGGCATAGTGGTCACTGCTAGCCACAACCCGCCCGAATGGAACGGATTCAAGCTCTACAGGAAGGGCGGCGAAATCATAGGCATGGGAACGGGCATGGAGCGCATCATGGAGCTTGCAGGGCATGACAGCGATATGCAGACCGGAGGAGCCACAGAGGCTCAGGAGGCCATAGACAAGAGCAGTGAGACCATCGAGGCATATAGGGGCTTCCTTCTTACTAAGGTGCATGTTGCGAGGCGCGTGAAGGCTGTGGTGGACCCGGGAAACGGCTCGTATTCGGGCCTTGCCGGAAGAATCCTCTCCGAAGCAGGGGTAGATGTGCATCCGATAAACAATGTGCCTGACGGAAGGTTTCCTGCGAGAAGCCCTGAGCCAAAACCAGAAACCCTTTCGGGCATTATGAAGGGCGTTGTAGAGCAAGGCGCAGACTTCGGGGTTGCATTCGATGCGGACGGCGACAGGGCGATCTTTATAGATGAAAAAGGCGATGTGATCAGAGGCGACATAGCTGCAGCGCTCTTTATAAGAAATTATCTGAAAGCTGGGGAGAAGGCAGTCTACGATGTAAGCTGCTCTGACGCAGTTGAAGAGGAGATAAGGCGCAGCGGAGGCATACCACTGCTTACAAGGGTAGGGAGGGCCTTCCTTCTTGCAAAGATGATGGAAGAGAATGCAAGCATAGGCGGCGAGATATCGGGCCATCTTTACTTTTCGAGCGTCGACTTCGCAGATGACGCCCTCTTCGCTGCCCTTAAGATGGCGGAGCTTATATCGATATCAGGCAGGAGCCTTTCGCAGCTTGTCTCCGAATTGCCAAGATACGAGGGCAGCGTGCTTGAGCTTGATGCTGAAGACAGGTATAAAGCCAGAATTATTGATATAGTGAAATCTGAGCTGGAGAAAAGCGGCATGAGGCTTATAACGATAGACGGGGTCAAGGCCATTGCCGATTACGGATGGTTCATACTCAGGGCTTCAAATACGACACCGAAGATCAGGCTTATAGCAGAATCAAAAACCGCGGAAGGCCTGAAGATGCTTCTGGATTATGCGAAGGGCTTATATGTGCGCGCGTACGCAAGGGCAACCGCATGAGGCGATTACAGCGTATGCCTTTCGAGCAGGCTTATGATTTTGCCCTCGTCAAGGAAGACATTCTTATACATGACATGGCCTTTTATTTCTTTGGCAGAGGCCCACCTGAAACCGGCATTCTCCATGCTGAGCCTTATCCTGGCGCTGCTTGACCTCAGGACATAGAGCCTGTCGTGCCATATCACCTTCCTCTTGTCGAATACTGCGGTTTTTCCGCAGCGCTGAAGGATAGCGAGGTCTTTCCGCATAAGCCCTGTTTCCTCTTCTATCTCCCTGTAGAGCGCGTGCTCAGGAGTTTCTGCGCGCTCTATGCCTCCCGAGAGAAAGGCCCATATGCCAGGGTTGGCTATGAACGGGAATCTTCTGCGTTTCAGAAGCAGGGCTTTGTTCCTGAAGAGTATTATCGCAGTTACGCCGTGTATGCCGTGTATGGTCTTAAAGCCCTTTATGCTGCGCATGGACTATGCCGAATATACGTCATTTTAAGATGCTTTTGACATAAGAGGTCAGGATAGGCACCTCGACATCATTGCCCTTTGATGCCTCATAGCCTAGGTAGAGGCAGTAGAGCCAGATCAGCAGTGTTATGACCGAAGAAAGAATGCCGAGCGCTATTATGAGGAAGAGGTAGTATGCTAGGACCGATACTATACCCAGAAGTATAGCCTGGATCGCATGCCTCCTGATGCGTTTGTTGTCCTGAGCCACAGTGGCATAAACGAAAATGCCTGAAACAAACTCAAGCAGGTACGTCAGCAGGTAAATAAAGTTATCCGGTGTATTCTCGGTCTTGGGCGCCATAAGACTACCACGTGTGCGAAGCACACATATATAGATTACATGTGCAAATATATATGCATGTGATATGATGCCTACGCTTCTGCATAAAGGCATTGGTACGACAATGCAGAATGACGGCGTGCAAAGCTTCAAGGCTATTGCACGCGGCAGCGGCCTCTCATCTATAGGCAAGGCAGTAGGCGTTGGCATAGGCGTAATGGCACTTGCCATAACTGCAGGGTTCATGGTTGATGCGCTGAAAGGGGCGCTCAGAAAGAACACAGGGAAGTAGACTCTGCACTGACTGCACTCTTTTTATAATGGCTTGTTCATTATTTTGTGGGGTAGAGCCAGAGCCCCTGTAGCTCAGTGGTAGAGCGTCTGCATGGTAAGCAGAAGGCCGCGAGTTCAATCCTCGCCGGGGGCTTGGGAGACATGCGCATAATCTATGCAAGCGCACATTCTCAGTATAGAAAGACATAAGTAATGCTTTTTTTAAGATACTTTTATGATAGGAGTAAACATTCTTTTCATAGTTGTTGCCGGAGTTGCATTCCTGGGCTTTATAATTAATGCGCTTTTTGACAAAATAAGAATAACAAAGGTTATGCCGCTTATGATCATAGGCCTTCTTATAGGGCCGATATTACATCTTGTGCCTACAGGAGCCACGAGCACAGTTGCGGCGCTCACCCCTTTTATAACAGCAATTGCAGTTGCATTCATACTTTTTGACGTAGGCCTTAACACAAACATATACAGGCTTAACAAGGTTATAAAAAAGGCTACAGAATTCACATTTCTCCTTGCCGTGGCGACGGGTCTTGCCATAGCCGGAATGGCTTTTGCCTTCCTTCATTGGAATATAATCGAATGCCTTATCTTCGGATTTGCCCTTTCCGGCCCAAGCAGCATCATAGTGCCTACGCTGATGAAGTTTGTAAATGCAAGCCCTGAAATGAAGACAGCCCTGGTATACGAAAGCGTCATTACCGACATACTCCAGCTTGTGATACCCCTGCTTCTTTTTAATATACTTGCAAATACTGGATTCACCATGTCAGGGGCTGCCATTTTTCTGCTGGAGGTGGTAGTGGGTTCGGTCATATTCGGCAGTGTAGCCGCGATGTCGTGGCTTTACATACTCAATAGGTTTAGGGAGTATAGCAAGACCTATACGTGGATGCTGACTATAACGATGGTCATAGCCACATACGGCATAGCTCAGTCCTTTAGCCTGAGCGGCGCATTGACTGTTTTCGTTTTCGGGCTTCTCTTCTCGAATCTCGGAGGCATCATAATAATGACGGAGAACAGCACAAAAGACAGCCCTAAGGACAACTTCAAAAGGGCCTTCAACGAACTTATGAAAAGATACTTTTACTTTGAGAATACAAAGTACGTGAAGGACTACCAGCACGAGATAGAATTTTTCACCAGCACATTCTTCTTCGTATACATAGGCATGCTCGTCGATATAAGAGGCTCAAACATCCCCATGCTGGCACTGATAGGAGCTGCCGTAATAGTCGTAGTGATGACGCTGCGGAGGCTTTTCTCCCCGATGCTTGATGAGTACATGAGCGGCACGGATGAGAAAAGGGTCAAGGGCATAGTCTACTCCAACGTAGCCAGAGGTATGAGCCCTGCCATAATAGCCACGCTTCCTCTGGCACTAGGCATAATCATACCTAATTTCCTCAATGAGATGTTCGCAGTGATACTCTTCAGCAATATAGCATCTACAATAGGCATAGCCTACTCGTACAGGGGAAGCGCAGACACCTCAAAGAAGGCAGAGGCAGAGGATAAAGTCAAGAAAACGTCATCTTTAAATACCAATACTTCCTTATCGTCGTAGGATGATTGAGATGACTATCTGCGATAACTGCGGCTCGACGGATGTTGCAAAGAAAGGAGTAAGGTACAATGCT
>JAJYIA010000023.1 GCA_021796295.1 Microcaldota archaeon | reverse complement strand
GAAAACCGCCAAGGGTATCTGAAAATGATTGCAGATTTAATGCGTTGTCTATGAACTTACCCAAACTATGCAGTGCTAATGGATACTTGTCCTTTGTCGCCATAATTATGCTTCTCACGATATAAAGCCGATCTTTTCGCAAGAAACCGAATAGTGGAATACAAGGATTACCGGAAGTTTCCTACTGTTCTACGACGTTTCGGAGATACTGTACTTATAGCAAGATATTAGAAGCAAGCTACATGGCGTAGAACTGACCTCAACTCTTCGAGTTGCGACTGGGGGATAGACATTGCATACTTTTCGAGGAGACTCGAAAAGGACTTAAATTCGCACCCGATTTCTGCTTTTTTGCTACTTTTCTGCTTGGTCGGTTCGATGTTTTCGAACCTTGGCTTGTCGGCGAATTCAGAATTCGCCAGGGTAGGGATTTGAACCCTAAATTCCTTGCGGAAACCGGTTTGCCTTTTGCATCACAAGATCAGCTCTTGAGGCAAGCTCAAGACCGGCGCGATACCGGATTCTGCCACCCTGGCATAAGTGACTCTGAACTGGCATATGATATTTATATTGTTTGCACAAAAAACAGGTGCACCTTTGCAAAGCAAAAAACCCATGAGGTTATTTAAGCTTTATATTGCGCTGGGCATCCCGTACCGCATCACTCATTGTACGCAGATACTCCAGATTCTTCAATCCTGGAGGCATCTTCTCGCCCTGGGATTTTTGGAGTTCCTTGTTTCTTTCCATCTCTGCATTCTTAGGTATTTTAGGTATTTTTTGCTCCATATGATAGCCTCGCTGTGCTTTTAAGCTTGGTTGGTGGTTTATAATTTGTTGCAATAGAAATAAAAATATAGTCTATGAAAAGTTTGGCGTGCATTGTCAGGAATACGGGTTCAGGAAGGGCTTCAGGCCAAAAAGCGAACCGATATATCATGAATTTATAGGTTTCCGTGCATAATAATAGGGATTGGATGACGCACAATGGAGTAAACGTCAAGGACAGGAGTGAGAGGATACTCGTCCTTGTTGTTGATATAGACAATGACCTTTACAGGAAGACAAAGATAGGCGGCCCGCTTATGGGTAGGGTTCAGAACCTAAATGGGGCAACGCAGCTTGCGCTTGCAGATCCGGAAGACACTGATTCTAACGCCATGTTCGAGGCGGTAAGGATATACGATGAGCTTAAGGAGAAGGGCAATGAAGTGAATGTGGCTACAGTGACAGGCTCGGAACGGGAGGGCTACGATGCAGATAGAGAGATCGCAAGGCAGCTTGAGCTTGTGCTTGAGCAGTACAGGGCCGACTCGTGCGTCTTCGTAACCGATGGCGCAAGCGACAAGAGGGTTCTTCCTATAATACAGTCAAGGATAAAGATAAACAGCGTGAAGATAGTGACGCTAAAGCAGGCTGAAGCCCTTGAAAACACATACTTCACAGTGCTTGAAAAGCTCAAGGAGCCGCATTATTCGAGGATAGTATTCGGCATACCAGCTATGCTCATACTGCTATTCGCAATCAGCTATATAGTAGGGCTAGGATGGGAGATGCCTGCAGCGCTTATAGGGCTATACCTGCTTGTAAAGGGCTTCGGGCTTGAGGACTCGCTCATAAACTCGTTCAGGGGCTTCGGATTCAGCATAGACAGGATGAGCTTCGCCTTCTACCTTACGGCGCTTGTCTTCCTTGCAATAAGTATCTTCATAGGCATGGGCGATTACAATACACAGGCCACTGCCATGGCCGGCGTGCAGTGGGAGTATGCAGTGGAAGGCTTCCTGCTCCTGCTGCCCATTGTGCTTATATTATACCTTATAGGAAGGATAATAGATGCAAGAAGCTCGAAAAACCTCTTCAAGGGATTCAAGTACGGA
Organism: Microcaldota archaeon; assembly: GCA_021796295.1. Classification (GTDB taxonomy): domain Archaea; phylum Micrarchaeota; class Micrarchaeia; order Micrarchaeales; family CABMGC01; genus JAJYIA01. Next base: position 11,514 of record JAJYIA010000023.1, on the reverse strand, counting down.
GCTTATATGGGCTCTTCAATCATACTCTGGATGCTTCTTTACTCGCTTATGGCATGGATTATAGGCCAGATCTACTTCAGCCAGTTCCTTCTCTATGCCGTCATAGCCATATTAATAGGCATAGGCATCTCCTACTTCGTAGGCCTCTTGAGGAGAAGGGTTCTCAGATCTAAGAGGCTCAAGGACAAGCTCATAGTAAATGAGCTGGGTGCGCTTATAGGAAAGATAGGAGGCCTTGATGCGAGGCGCGGCCGTCTTCTCGTGAATACAAGCTTCGGTACAAGCGTAACATACAACGTAGACAGGATAATAGAGATATCTGACAAGGTAGTGATAAAGTAGCAAGGGCTAGCCCTTTACAAGGCTCCCTGAATAGCCCTTGTTCTCAAGCGCAAGCCTGAGCTCGTTTATGTTGTCGTTTACGAAGCGGATCTCTATGCCTGCCCTCTTGGCAAGCTTGCTCGCCATAAGGTCAAACAAGAAGTTGGAGCCTGCCTCCCTGGTGTCGTAGGCTGTGGCTATGGCTATGAGCCTGCCGTGGTCAAGCCTCTCAAGCCTCTTTGCGCCCTTCTCTGATGGGTGCCTGTCGTATAAGTATGCCTCCCTGCTCACGTTTATGATAACCTTGCTTCCGAGCACCTCGCTGGCAAGAACAGCCACTGCGTCGGTAGAAAGCCCTGGCAGAAGGCCGCCCATGAGTATTATGCGGCTCTTCGAGGCCGCCATCCTGAGCTCGCTGAGGCTTGTCACTATATTTGGATAGACATCGAGGTCTGAGAGGAGGTCCTTGACTATCAGGGCATTTATGCGCGTTATGGCTATTGCTATGTCATCAAGCACAGCGTTATTCTTGATAAACTGCTTAGATGATTGTATATAGATCCTGCTCGTATAGCCGCCTCCTACTGTTATGATGAGCCTGTATCTGCCGCTGTACTGCTTCAGCAGCCTTGAGAACTTTCTTATGTATGAAACGTTGATGCCGTTCCTTCTTGAAATTATGCTGCCGCCAAGTGAGATGCACATCGTTTCGGGCCTGTACTCTTCAGCCATAGCAAACACCAGTACACTATAAAAACCCATCCTTTTATATCCTTTTGTTTTTACAATACAGAGGCTATATCACAGACGAGGACAAGGGCTGCGGATCGAATGCATACGGAGTGGTTGTGCCCAGGTCTGTTGCGAATGCGTTAAATGAAAAGGTGCCCACTGCGCCTGCAGTTATTGAAAGTGTGTTGCTTCCGCCCGGAGAGCCTATGATGACGTTGCTGCCCTGCTGCTTATTGCCTGTTATGTTGTAAAGCTCGATCTCGAAGGGGCCTCTGCCGCCGTAGACAGTAAATGTGAATGTTATGGTTTGGCCTACATCGAAGTACTGGCCGTTTGTACTCAGGTCAACATAAGGCGCTTCGTTGACAGATATCGAATTGGGTGACGAGTATGCTGTCTGGCCTCTGCCAAGGTCTGTTACTATAGCCGTATATGCGAAGCTGCCGGCCGCTCCGCTTTCGAATGAGATTGAAACGTTGCCCGGAGCGCCTATGATGACGTTGCTGCCCTGCTGCTTATTGCCTGTTATGTTGTAAAGCTCGATCTCGAAGGGGCCTCTGCCGTTTGCCACGCTTATTGTATACGACTCGTACTGGCCTGAATCGAGTATCGCGTTGCTGGGCAGAAGCGTAGCTGAGAGATTGCAGTCATCTGTGTCGGAGAGGCTGCAGCCCTTCCTCTCGCCACAATTGTCAGTTGTCCTGGTAAGCGAGGAGCCGCATTTGTTGTGCTCTCCGCAGTCATGGCCCAGTCTGCCTGAGGAGGCGCCGCACCTGTTGTGCTCGCCCGAGGCCTGCACTGCCATGAGGCCTGAGAAGAACGAAATCATTATAAGTACTGTGAAGAGCCTTGGGAGCGCAAAGGTGCCGTTTATTCCCATCCGTTTCACATCTTTTATGCCTTGCCCATTACATACAGGAGTATGGCCTTTTCCACAAGAAGCTTGTTTGCTGCCTGTTCCCAGGCTATGCTCTGCCTGCCGTCGAGCACATCAGACGTTATCTCCTCGCCGCGGTGGGCAGGCAGGCAGTGCATCACAGACACCGTTTTTTTGGCGTAGCCCACTGCCTTTCTGTTAACCTGATAGCCCTTGAATAGCCTTCTCCTCTCTGCGGCCTCTGACTCTTTGCCCATGCTTACGAATGTATCAGCATAGATGATATCTGCGCCGCAGAGGCCTTCTCTCATATCGCTATAGACCTCGACACTGCCCTGAGACCTTGCCTTCTTAAGGTAATCTGGGTTTGGCTTCCATGACTTGGGCCCCACAAGGACGACGTCTGCGCCGAGTTTTGTTGCGCCGAGCATAAGGGAATTGGCTGTGTTTGTAGCTATGTCTCCGGCAAAAGCTATTCTCAGGCCCTTTATGCCGCCCTTCTTCTCCCTTATAGTATAGAGATCGCTCAGGGCCTGGCAGGGATGCTCAAGGTCGGTAAGCGCGTTTATCACAGGCACCTTTGAATACTTTGCAAGCTCTTTTATGTCACTGTGCAGGTACATCCTGGCTGCCACTGCATTCACATACATGCCCAGCACGCGTGCAGTGTCTGAGATGGCCTCGCCCCTTGATATATGGGTGGTGCTTGCATCTATGTAAATGGAATCCCCGCCTATGCCGCACATCGCAGCCTCGAAGGAAACGCGCGTCCTTGTAGAGGCCTTTTCAAAAAGCAGGCAGAGAAGGGCCTTCCTGCCAAGCATAAGGCCCTTGCCTCTGCCCAGACTTATCCTGTCAGAAATCTCGAATATGCTATTAATCTCTTTTGCGCTCAGGTCATTTATGCTCAGCAAGTGCATCATTCGCCACCGAATATTAGGCCTATGCCCTCCTCGCTTTCCTGCTGCTCCTCCTCTATAATGTCTATTATCTTTTTCTCCTCTTCAGGAGGTGCGCGCTTTATGCTGCTTATGCTCTTCTTGAGCTTCTTGTCGGCCTTTTCAAGAAAGTCCTCGGCTGCACTCAGGTAAAGGTAGTACTTGCCTCTCTCTAGGTTAAGCGAAATCCCGTCCTTGAGCATGTAATCCTGCCTTGCAAATATTACGTTTGCCTCTTCGTCGTTCTTGATTTTTGAAAGGCCTTCCTCGTTCAGGCTCTTGTCAAGATAAGGGTCGTATTCCATAAGCCTCTTTAGGGCGTCGGCCTCTGTCGCATCGCAGATGTAGATCCTTGCGGCTATTCAATCACCAGCCTTGCATTGACTAGGCCTTCGCGGCCGGGCCTGTTTATGACTACTGCCTTTCCGAACTCTGTCTCTATAAGCGAGCCCTTCGTTACGATCTTGAGCCTGGCGAAGTTCCTGTTGTCCTTTGATTCAAGCACAGATTTTATCCTTGCCTTCTTGTAGCCGTTCTGCGTGAGAAGGTTGGCATATGCCGCATATTTGAGCCTTTCTGCAGTTATGCCTCCCCTGCGCCGTATCCTCTGGGACTTGTCGGAATCGCCGAGCCTTGTGTTTGCAAAGTAGCCGCCCATCTCGTGCCTTCTCTTGTCCCTTTTCTTGTGCTTAAGCTTGCCGCTGCCGCTGAGCACCCTGTCTGACTTTCCATGAAGCTGTGATCCAAACTGGCTCATACAATCAATACCCAAAAATCTTATTTTCTTTAGCTCACATCCTCTTATCTCAAGGGGAGGAGTTCCGCTGCAATAAGCTGACAGCAAAATGATGGTCTCTCACATTCTATTGATGGTCTCTCACATTCTATATGTGATATGTGTATTGACTGCAAAGATATATATCTTTTATTATGATAAGTTTTAGCGGGAAGAATATGGCCGTGAGAAAATCCGCAGCAGGACATGGAAGTAAACCATACAAACGGATGTCGCATCTGCAGAGCGCTATGGAATACCTCATGACATACAGCTGGTCCATACTTGTAGTTGCGATAGTGCTGGGAGCCCTCTTCGCGCTCGGCACATTCTCCGGAAGCAGCACAGGCACAGCGTGTATAGCGGCGCAGGGCTATGTCTGCATGAACCCCGTTATGAATTCCACAGGAAACCTCTCTGTCACGATAGGCATGGTGACAGGACCATCGGTAACAATAACAGGCATTGCGTGCGTATCAGGCTCAACTACACCGTCGAGCACAGTGAGTGAAAGCCCCACCATAGTGCTCAGCCCAGGAGAGGAGAAAGACATTATATTCCAGTGCCACTTGGACAACAACCTCATCGGAGCGCCGTTTGCAGGCCATCTCTGGATTCTTTACAACCAGGGGGCACAGTCAGGGCTTTATACGAGTATCGCATCGGTTTTGGCTACGGCCTCGACCAAAGCAGTATTTGCAATTGCCTCGTCTTCCCCATCTGCGCCTTCGGTGATAGGCTCGATATCCGGCAGCGGCCTGACAAGCCCCGAGGGCATAGCAATATCGCCTGACGGAACCTTTGCCTATGTCACGAATTACTGGGAGTATACAGTTGACATATTGAAGCTACCAGAAGGCACTTCTGCAGGAACCATAACCAGCGGCTTTGGCTACCCCCAATTTATAGCAATGAATCCGAACGGCAGAGAGGCATATGTGCCTAATTTCAATGGAAATGTGGCGATAATAAACACGGCAACGAACACTGTCACTGGAGCTATAACGAGCGATATAAGCTCGCCTCCCGCAGGCGTTGCCTTTTCGCCTGATGGCTCAGATGCGTATGTAGTCAATTCAAACTTTGGAAACGTGGTGATAATAAATACTGTGACAAATACGCCCATAGGAACCATAATAGGAGGCACTGCACTGCTAAACAGCGGAATAGCGGTCTCGCCTTCAGGCACGTATGCGTATGCCATAAGCTATAACAACAACAACGTAGTGATAGTAAACACTGCAACTGATAAGATAACAGGCTCTATAAACAACGGATTTGACGGGCCCATGGGCGTGGCGTTTACGCCTGACGGCAAATATGCGTATGTCACGAATTACCAAAGCAACAACGTAGTCATAATAAATACGGCGACGAACACAGTCACAAGCGCCATAACTGGCGGGTTTGACGGGCCCTCGGACTTGGCGTTTACGCCTGACGGCAAATATGCGTATGTAGTGAACTATCTCAGTTCTAACATAGTAGAGATAAATACATGAAGCGAGAAGGATCTTGTGTGCGGTATGGGTGTGAAGGAGAGTTCAGACTTCAAGAGCAGCCAGAAGGGCAAGGCCCATTACTTCTGCTCGGCTTCCTGCAAGGAAAAATTCGACAGGAAACCTGAGGCATACCTTAAGTGAAAAGATGCTGAGAAGACGTAACACAGCAGGGCTGAACCGCATCAAGCACGCGTTGGGAAAGAAGGGTGCTGCCATGCCTGTGGCATGCCTTGCCGCATCCGAGGCAGATGTTGGAAGGCTTATAGCCGAGTCAGAGGCGTTGTCCTCGGAAAAGGGCTTTGTGCTGCTCCTTGACGAAAAGAAGGGCATTGCCGAGAGGCTGCTGCCCGCATACCTTAATGCAAGCGTCAGGTTCAGCGAAGGCGGAGCAAAAGCGGCAAGGATTCAGCTTGAGATGCTCCTTTTTGTCTGCGGCAGCATGAAGATAGAAACTGCAATAAGCGGATGCGGGATAAAGAGAAATAGCGGATTTATACTCTTCGCAACCAGTGAAAGGCTTCTGAAGGACTTTTTGAAAAAGACAGCTTCGGATGCATTGCATGCATATAGCCTTGCATTTGATCCTGACATAGCCTCGGCTGTGAGCTCAGAGGCGCTTATGCACTGATAAACTACAGTATATGTACTGCGATATAGCCTCCTGCAAGGCTTAGAAACGCTGTAAGCGTCCAGGTGGCAAGGATCAGCAGTGTAGGCTTCTTGAGAAGAAGCCTTGATTTGTAGCTAAGGGCGGTGCCGTAAAGCCCTGCAGTGAACGTCTGCGTATTCGAAAGGGGCATGCCTATAAGCGTTGACGCCTCTACAAAGACCACAGATGTGAATTGCGTGACTATGGCATTGAGATATCTCAGGGGCAGGATTTCATCTCCAAGCGTCTTTATCTCGCCTGAGCTGAAAAGGAAGCTGCCTGCGGCAACGGCAATGGCGATGCCCAAGGCTGTTGTTGCTCCGGAAGGAATAAGCGCATATATGATGCCTATTGTGTTTGCGCCAAGCGTGAAAGCCGCAAGGAACGAGAGCAGTATGAGGAGCATTTTTACGCCGCGGAGCTCATACCATATGCTTCCCTCGAGCATGCGCCTTCTCAGAAGGCGCATCAAAAGGACAGGAAGCAGCAGGGATAGAAGCGCAAAAAGGGCCCAGAGAAGAAGCAGCAGGGCCGCGAAGGCCCATCTTATTGAAGCGGCATGGCCTATGCCTGCACCCAGAAGCGAAGCCATAAGAATGATGGAGAGGGACTGGGGAACCTTGAAAAGATGCGCAATTACGAATATTACAGCTGCAACAAGAAGGGCGGATATTGCGACCTGGCCCATTATGGGATATATTATCGAGTATATGCCTGACCTTACGAAGCCGCCTTCGATTAGGAAGCCCGAAGCATAGCCCAGTGCAGCAATTGCAATGCCCTGCCTCTTCCTGAGTATCCTGCCGGAGATGACCGTGCCTGCACATACGGGCAGGTTGTTCCCGGCTACAAGCGCAGAGAGGAAGAGCACTATTATGAAGAGGAATATGTCTATTACGGAATCACCATTGCAGAAAAATGGCAGGCGCCGACGCCTAGCTCACTATTGAAAGCATGATGCTCAGGATTATGTCTGCTGAGTCCTCGCATCCGTCGAGCACATCATCGGCAAGATGCGCAACCTCTGCGATGTGATAGAAGGTCTTGAAGCTCGTGCCCGATTTGTATGCAAAATCAAGCATTGAATCCTTAACGTAATCGCCCTCACGCTCAAGGACCTTTATCTCAGAGCGCACCCTGCGTATGCTGCCAATCCTGTCAAGCGCATGCATCCTGTAAAGAAGCTTCAGCGCCCTTTCTGCAAGGGCAGACATCTTCTTAAGCTGCTGCCTTGTGTAATGCGCAGCATGCTTCTCGCGTATTCGGTATCTTAAGAGCTGCCTGGAGAGGTTGAATATCGCATCGACTATGTCTGTTTCTATGGAGAGCATGCGCGTCATACCGTATATGAGGTTGGGTGCAACTGCCCCGGAAGTAACGAGGTTGGAGATCCTGAAGGCCTCGTCAGCAGCCTCTTTTTCAAGCTTGCGCACCTCCTCGAGGGCGCCTGAGCCTGATATGATCCTTTCAAGTATGGAATTCGCCTTTGTTGCTATAGAGTATATCTCCCGGCTCTGCAGGAATATGTCCTCCTCAGCGTTTCCGAATATGTCATGCAGCCTCATCAAAATCATCTATCATCTGAATCCATATTGAATATGTTATGTATTGACCTTGCCTTTTTAGGGCCTACCTTGTCTACGCCTGCAAGCTCCTTTATGCTTGCATTGGCAATCTCCTTTATGCTGCCGAAGCGCCTGAGGAGAAGCGAGGAGAGCTTCGGCCCTATTCCGGGTATTGAGCAGAGAACTATGCTCTGCTTCTGGTAGAACGAGTATGCCTTCTTTCTGCCAACAAGGCGCGGCTCCCTCCCTTCGCTGCGCTGCTCCATGTCTGCGAGCCTTGAGAGCAGGTACGCCGTTTCTTCGGCATCGCGGGAAGGCATGACCAGTATGCTGTAATCGGCGTAAAGCCTCGATACGGCACCGAGCACGGCGTTCCTCTTCAGTAGGGGCTCGTCGGATTCGCCCTCAAGTATAAGTATGGGCTTTGAGAAGCTTTTGCCAAGCCTCTCGGCCTGCTCGAAAAGCCTTGCGTCTATTATTGAAAGCTCGAAGTCCCTTGCAGTCTTGCGCTCCACGCACATCCTGTCAGAGATTATATAGTCGCCCACAGGAAGCTGCAGGAATGAAAGCCTTATGTCCATGCCCAAAAGGCCCTCTATCAGTGCATTGTTCCTCTCCCGGTTGTCAACGATTATGCTCAGTGGCTGCATGCCAAACATCGATAGACACTTGTTCAATATGAGGGCTGCGACCTTGAGGCCGATTCCGCAGAGGCCTTTGCCACAAAGTCGTCAAGAGCTATGCCGTGGGACTGCCCGTTCCTGCTTCTTACCGTTACAGTGCCGCTCTCCTCTTCCTTCTTCCCGACTACTATAATGTAAGGTATCTTCATGAATATGGCCTCGCGTATCTTGTACTCAAGGGTTTTGTCACTTATGTCAAGCGAGGCCCTGAGCCTGCCCTTTATTAAGGCTTTATAGACCTTTTCGGCATAGCCGTTCGTCTGCTGCGATATTGAGACTACGCTTGCCTGCACAGGTGAGAGCCAGAGGGGAAGCTTGCCCTGGTAATGCTCTATTAGCACTGCGATGAACCTCTCCAGTGAACCCAGTATGGCCCTGTGTATCATTATAGGCGTTTTAGCAAGCCCGTCTTCTCCTGTGTACTCAAGCATGAACCTCATAGGCTGCTGGTAATCGACCTGTATTGTTGCGCACTGCCAGCGCCTGCCCAGTGAATCGAGCACGTCGAAGTCTATCTTGGGGCCGTAGAACGCTCCCTCCTTCTCCTTGATCTCATATTCTATGCCATTTGCCAGAAGGGCGTCCTTAAGCGCTGCTGTAGCCGTCTCCCAAATCTTCTCGTCGCCCATATGATTATCCGGCATGGTTGAGAGCTTTGCCTTAAACTCCATACCGAATGTTGCATATACCTCCTTTACCATCTTGAGAAGGCCCGTTATCTCATCCCTTATCTGGTCTTCCCTTATGAAGATGTGGCCGTCATCCTGCGTCATCTCCTTGACCCGGAAGAGACCAGTTACAACGCCTGAGAGCTCCCTTCTGTATATCTTGTCGAAGATGGCTGTCCTGAACGGCAATTCTCTGTAGCTCCACTTCCTTGATTTGTATATCAGTATTGTGGAAGGGCAGTTCATAGGCTTCAGGCCCAACTCTCCCATCCCGGCATCGAATACGAACATGTCTTCGCTGTAATGCTCCATGTGGCCGCTAACATGCCATAAGGCTACGTTTGAGATTGCAGGCGTGCTTACCTCCATGTAACCGTATTCATCTTCCTTCTCGCGCATGAATTTTATGAGCTCCCGGTATATTATGTGGCCGTTTGGATGCCAGTAGACCATTGCGGGGGAGACCTCCTGGAAGCTGTATAAGTCGAGTTTCTCGCCTATTGTCCTGTGGTCGTTCTGCGGAAGGCCTGCCCAGCTGCTCTTCTTCACAAGCGAGGTGTTCCTGCTGACAGGCTTGGCCTTCTGGTATGTCTTGCTCTCGGACTCGCTGCTCACATATGACCTGGCCTGCTCTGCAAGCGGATGACCTTTTATGTCAAGGCTGAGCTTCTTGTTCCAGCCAAAGGGTGCCTTCCTCGCCTCTACGCCTTCAGGCACCTGCTTATACATGTACTCAAGCAGCGACATGGCTGTCTTCGGATCTGAGAGGCTGCTGCTGAGATGCGCAAAAGGATATATTACAAGCTTTTTCCTGCCCAGCTTCTTCATGAATTCTTCGGTGTCTTTTACAGCCTTTGAGGCCATGGGCTCCGTGTCTCCGCGCTCTATGCTTACAAAGATCACAAGAGTATTGTCTATGGAGACGCGCTCCTTTTTTACGTCTTCGTATATGCTGGCTTCAGGCCTCACTGGCTCATAGGTTATATTGTCAACGTCAAGCTGAAGTATCCTCATCAGTTTACCTGTGCTATAAAACAAAGCTGCTTTAGCATAGACAGTAACAACAATATATACCTTCTCTTTTTTGCGGACTCTGTCCCACAATACGAATGATGGATATCGTCAAATAAGAAACAGGTATTTTTGATCCTTGTTCTATCAGGAACAACCATCTCTTCCTTTCAGTGTCCTGGCCCCCTCATTTGGTCACCAAAGCCAATGAAGACCAGTTACTTTAAAAATTAGCCGTTTATAGGGACAGAGCCTTTTTGCTTAAGTGCACCATTTTGGAATGCCGCTAGGCGCGGCTGAACGAAGGCTGCATGTAGCTCTGCTGTGGTGCTATCACCCGAATATCGAACTGCTCAAGCACTTTCTGCACAATCTTCAGGAACTCTATGGCATTTATCTGGTAAACGCCTGTTATGCTCCACGTGTCCAGAACGGAGCCTATGCCCCCGGAGCCCCTGAGGCGCAGATGTATCGTAGCAAGAAGCTTTCCGCGCTCCATGTCGAAACTTATTATGTGGTTGTAGTAGACTATCCCTATGTCGGTGCTTGAAAAGAGATTGTGCCTCGCATGAAGCCCCCAGAAGGAATAATGCACAACCAGGATGCGTTTGTTTGTCGCGACAATCGTATCGGGCGAGAGTGAGGATATGTAGCTCTGGCGAACCGAACCCAGAACCTTCTCATCACTTCCCAGCAGAGGCTTTAGCTCCTCGGCCGTGCGCACACCAACCCAGTCACTGCTCAGTCCAAAAGGGTACACATCAATTTCCCCACAAAACCACCTCTTATATATGGTCACAACTTGCGTATAAACCTTTCTGCCCATCACATATACTTTACACCAAAATGCCGTCGCATAGAAGAGAGCGGTGCTTCGCAGACCAGGCTTCAGGCAGAGGGCTTTAGGCTAGCCCTTAAAAAGAGATATTATTAAAGGTGCTTTGTCATAATATCTGCGTAGTGATTCAGGAGATGTTTGAGTTGGGAAAGGATTGGGATTTGTGTAAATGCTTTTTAACCTCCATCCCCGCACATTTTGCAAATCTCGTTCTCTCTGCTTAATATTTGGGAAAAGTGCACTTGCTGGTATGAGTTCGAGATTGACATCCTCCTGAGTTCTACCTGTGCATCAAGACCTTGCATTTGCCACGTTGCGAACAGAGAGGTAAGTCTCTCGTAGTATGTCAGCCATTCCTTCGATCTGAACGCGCCGATTATCTTCCAGTTTATGACCGGTTCACGCAACCCCTGTTCCAAGAGGTTGTTGGTAGGTTCGATGGATGCCAGGATACCTTATGCAAGCGAACCATTCACTGAAGTGACGCTCCTCCTTCCGACGTTGGCGATGATAGTATCCAAACCTTCCACAGATGTACTGCATTTGTCCTCGTAGAGCACTTTCCCTTCTTTGTCCTTCCCAATGCAGACAATCTCATTCTTGCTCACATCCAATCCTACATACATATTTCCACCGTTTTATCATCGCTTTTATACTTGATAAAACGGCGGTTTTACATCACGTCAAATAGAAAGACATTTATAAGTTACTACTGCTAGTAATAGTAACTACTGGGAGTAGTAGTTAAATATTTAGACAATATGTGATTTTATGTTATTCGGAAGAGAACCTAAAGAAAATATTGATGATTTGTTCGGTAGGAAAAAAGAAGTGAAAGAATTAGAAAGTGCTCTTAAATTAAAAGAAAGACTAAATGTAGTATACGGAGTCAGAAGAATGGGTAAAACAAGTTTAATTACCTAATTTTTTAGTATAATTTTACACTACATATCAT
>JAJYIA010000022.1 GCA_021796295.1 Microcaldota archaeon | reverse complement strand
CCCGACAAGATAGAGCATGATCTGGCTTTGCTGTTTGTAAAAAAACAGTGGAAAAAGATAGCATACGTGCTGAAAAGCCACGGAAAGAAGATATGCAGGCAGGTGCCCGTCTGCAGCGCATGCATGATCTCAGGCATTTGCCCCAAGAACGATGTTAAGAAGAGGCTATGAGATGGAAGTAATCGCAGACCTTCATATACATTCAAGATTCTCAATGGCATGCAGCAAAGAGATAACCATAAAGGGCATGGAGTCTGCTGCTGTCGAAAAGGGCATAAACCTTCTCGGAAGCGGAGACTTCACCCATCCTCTCTGGCTCAAGGAGATGAAGGCAGAGCTTGAGAAGGTTGAAGGTGCAGGCCTCTACAGGGTGAAGGGCTCGGGCTCTGGAGTTTCCTTTATACCCAGCGTGGAGGTCTCTACAGTATTTCAGGACCACAGTAAGACAAAGAAGGTACATAATGTGATACTCACTGATGACATAGAAAAGGCAGAGGCGCTGAACAGCGCGCTCTCCAAATACGGCGATCTCTCGGCTGACGGGAGGCCTACGCTGATGATGAGCGCAGCCGAGCTTGTTGAAACTGTGATCAATGTTGACGAGAACGCCTTTGTATTCCCGGCCCACGCGTGGACCCCGTGGTTCGGAGTATTCGGAGGCATGTCAGGCTTTGACTCCATGAAAGAGGCATATGGGGATCAGGCAAAGCGCATCTATGCATTGGAAACAGGCCTGAGCAGCGATCCGGTCATGAACTGGCGCATATCCGCCAATGACAAATACGCGCTGCTGTCAAACAGCGACTTTCATTCGCTGCAGAAGATGGGAAGAGAGGCTAATGTCTTCGAGCTCGAGAAAGTAACCTACGGCTCTCTGATCAAAGCGATCAAGGATAAAGATTCAAAGAGATTCATAAGGACTCTTGAGTTTTATCCAGAAGAAGGCAAATACCACTTCGACGGGCACAGAAACTGCAATTTCTCCGCCGACCCTGCTGCTGATAACGGAACCCTGTGCCCCGTCTGCAGAAAGAGGCTTACAATAGGCGTTCTTCACAGGGTTAATGACCTTGCTGACAGGCCTCTTGGCTATACCCCCAAAAAAGCCATACCTTATGCGCATATAGTGCCGCTTATAGAGATTGTCGGCTATGTGATGGGAAAGGGCACCTACTCCTTACAGGTCAAGGTCATGCGTGATGCGCTGATACGCAGTCTAGGGCCGGAATTCATGATACTTACAAAAACCCCGCTGGAGAGCATTGCAGAGATAGCAGGGAACGAGACTGCCGAGGCTATAGGAAACGTAAGAAGCGGCAGGATTACTGCAATCGCAGGCTATGACGGCGTATTCGGCAGGATAGAGATGCTTAAGCGTTCTGAAGAGAAGGCCGCGCCAAAAAAGATAAAGCAGCCTACTCTCTCATCGTTTCTTGATGGCAAGAAGGGCTAGCAGCATGCGCGCCTCTACCCATACTCCTGCAGTGGCGGTTTCAGCTTCTTGTATGCCTTCGAAATTATCTGCCGTGCCCTCTCACGGGTTATGTGCAGATAAGCCCCTATCTCCTCCATAGGCATTAATTTCATATCCGGATTTTTCACGTGTTCTAGGAGTTCAATCCTCCGCATTACATTCTCAATGACTTCGTTTGCACCTTTCTCAAAGTCATTTTTGGGATTTGGGTAACGCATGAAGGAGCGCATGCGTACAGCACATACCTCCCTCGCGTCAAGCATAAGCATTGCATTTTCCAAATCCTTTCTGAACTTTTCATTACTCTCCTTATAAATATACTGCTGCTCTACGCCAGGCCCCTGCGCCGCAATAGAATCGACAATCGGATCCTTGCCGCACTCATTCTTGACGTCCAGCGATACAATATCCCTCTTAAGCGAGAGAAGATCCTCGATTTTAGACTGCGTCATGCTTGTTTTTTCTTCAAGCTCTTCGAATGCCGGCTTGCCTTTATCTGCACGTAATATAGAATTGGCCTTATTCATCTTTTCTATACTCTGATGAACATACGACGGCAATCTAATAATGGAGGAGTTCTCAATGGCCCTTTCTATATTTCGCCTTATCCAGTACATGGCATATGTCGAGAACCTGGTTTCCCTCTCAAAGTCGAACAGCACAACCGCCCTTAAAAGGCCAAGGCTTCCTTCCTGGATAAGGTCTTCGAGCTCAAGGTTTTTCGTAGCGCCTTTCATGCTCCATGTCACTCTCCTGACAAGACCCATATTGTCATCAAGTACCTTCTCCATTGCCTTTTCGTCTCCAAGCTTGGCCTTAAGCAGCGTCTCGCCGTCTATCTGGAGTTTTACGCCCCTCTTCCATTTGCAGTATCTTTCTTTTTCTATGCCTGATTCAGCGAGCAGCGCATCGAGCTCTGCCGTGCCTGCCTTGCTTAGCACGACTGCCGCAAGCGCATCAAAGCTTTTGTCAAGCGATGCTGTTGCATGGCCGTTGCCTCTACCATCACGCTTTGCAATAAAATCAACTACCTTGACGTTCGGGTCACTGGCTTCAAGGCCTTGTGCACTGTGCTTCCTATAATTTATTACCATATCATCAAGACAGTTTGCGAGCCTCCCATTGGCAGAGCCTGCAACATAAGCCTTCATAAATAATTGATGGGCTTCCAAAGTGATTTTATGCAGACCACAAATATAGTTCCTCATTCAACGACACAGCTTGCATCTACTGACTATGCAGATGTAGAGGCAAATATCTCCAGAGGCGTTAGTTCGGGCTCGTCCAGCCCTACTTCATTTTTGAATATTAGTTATGTTGAAGCACTCCGCCGTTATGGTCGAGATGTGCAATTTTTCGGATTTTATGTTAGTCAGACAACCTGATATCCTATATCCATATTCAGAAAGAATATTTCACAATATATTTATATGTGGGAAAAGGTGTATATACATTTCTGCGGTGGCTTATATCCCACCACTGAAGGTGATGGGTTTTACGCCACATTTTATATAATCGTTATGTTTGAGGCTCTGACATCGGACTCTGAGTATATCTTTATATAAACAAACCCACAGATAAACTTCATGGCAATAAAGGAGGAGAAGCGCATATACGATAATGTGCACGGCTACATAGGCCTTAGCCGCGCAGAGCTCCGCATACTTGACTCGCCTGTATTCCAGAGGCTGCGAGGTATAAAGCAGCTTGGGCCTGCCGACCTTGTGTATCCCGGGGCAACGCACACGCGCTTCCTGCATAGCGTAGGCACTCTGTACATGATGGACCAGTTTCTGAGGAATGCCGTACGGGAAAAAGTCGATGACGAGTATGCGCAGAAGATGCGCCTTGCTGCGCTGATGCATGACCTGGGCCATTATCCTTATTCGCACACAACAGAGCATATAGCGGTAAAAAGGCTCGGTTCAATGGACCATATCAGGGCTGGCTCCCTGCTTATAAAACGCTTTATGGAGGAAAGGCTTGAAAACTACACTGTGAACGAGATAACAGGCATAATAAAAGGCCGCGGTGATTCTGTGTCATCACTTCTTATGTCCTCAGCACTTGATGCCGACAAATCAGACTATATGCTTCGCGATTCATACAACACCGGGGTTCCCTACGGCAGAATAGACGTCTCTACCATGCTGCGCATTCTTTCGTTCGAGAAAGGCAGGATAATCTTCGAAAAGGACGAATCGCCTGTAGAGAATTTCCTTATAGACCGCTATCATCTCTATCGCACAGTGATACACCACAAGACCGTTGTAGCATTCAATCTGCTTCTCCAGCGTATATTTGAATTGCTTGTTGAGAATGGCCACATACAGCAGCCGGACTGGGTCTTCTCTAAGGGCAGCGAGGATGAGGTCGCGGGCTACACCGATGCATACCTGCTTTCTGCAATGCGCGGCCTTGCCGCGATAAAGAGGCATGGCTTCCTGAATGAGATAACGCGCATGTTTCTGAACCGCATTCCGCTTGAGCTGGCATATGCTGCCGAGGAGCCTGTTGCAGGCAGCGGCGCCCTTCCCGCATGTAAGGCAGTAAAAAGGCTTGAAGAGAGCGATAGCTTCAGGAAGGAGCTTGCCGATCGTTCCGGCATACCTGCAGAATGGCTATTTCCTGTCACGTTAAGGGACCTTGGGCTTATAGATGAGAACACACATATCTACATAAGGAGGAAGAAGGAGAAGAGGCTTGTGCCTCTTTCAATGTCAAAGGCGCTCGTGCTGCGCATGATAGGCAGCAGAACCCTAAGCGATTCAAGAATATATACTAAAAAAGGCCATGGCGGCAGGGTAAGAAAGGCGTTCGAAGAGATGATTTGAAATGTACAGCGAAGCATATGCGCTAAGGTCTGCGATTTCTGATTTCACATCCATAATAGGCGATGCTGCAGGGGCGTTAGGCATAGAGATCGATGCACATGATATAGAGCCCACAATAACCTTTCCAAAGGCCGAATACGGCGACCTGAGCTCATCCATTCCGCTAAGGCTTTCTAAAGAACTGCGGCAGAGCCCTAAGGACATCGCAGAAAGGATAGCAGGTGCAGCAAAACCCTCAGGGATGGTGAGAAGCATTGTAAATGCAGACGGCTACCTGAACGCATGGCTAGATGAGGCCAGATATGCAGAGGCTGTGCTCACCACAGTCCTCAGGGAGCGCGAGTCATACGGCTCTTCAAGCATAGGCAATGGCTCCCGCGTCATAGTGGAATACCCCAGTGTAAACCCGAACAAGCCCTGGCACATAGGGCATCTGAGAAATGCACTCCTTGGCGATTCCATATCTAACATACTCTCCCTCTGCTCCTATGCAGTTGAGCGCGAGGATTATATAGACGACCTGGGCCTGCAGATGGCCGAGATCCTCTGGGGCGTCAGGAAGATAGGTGTGGACAAGGGCAAGAAATACGACCAGGCCCTCGGCGAGCTCTATGTCAAGGTCAACAGCGAGCTAGAGAGGCAGGGGAAGGCCCTTGAAGAGGAGATAGGCTCGCTTCTGAGGCGCATGGAAACCCACGGAAGCGAAGAGGCAAATGAGGCGCGTGAGATATCCGAGAAAAGCGTTGCAGCGCAGTATGAAACGGCCTTTTCCTACGGCATATACCACGATGTGCTCGTATGGGAGAGCGATATAGTGCGAGAGAAGCTTGCAGAGGCTGCGCTTGATTACCTGAAGCAGCGTGGCCTTATCTCGTTTCCTGACAATGGCAAGTACAATGGCTGCACAGTGCTCTGCCTTGAAAGGCTCAACAGCGCATCGAAGGATAACGGCGATGAGTCAAAGGTGCTTGTAAGGAGCAGCGGCGCCCTTACCTACATGGCAAAGGACATCGCATTCCATATGTGGAAGCTCGGCATACTCGGCATAGGACTGAGATACAAGAAATTCCTTCTCCAGCCTGACGGCAGAGAGGTCTATTCATCCTCTTCAGTCGGCGAAAGTATGGAATTCGGTTCCGCGTCGAAGGCCATAAACGTGATAGGTTCTGGGCAGAGGTATCCGCAGGACATACTTGCAAAGGTTATAGCCTTGATAAGCAACGGCACCGGAGAGGTGAAGCATCTTTCATACGGTGAGGTCGAGGTGAAGGGCGGCACTCTCAGCGGCAGGAGCGGAGGCTGGATGGGCAGCCTGCGCAATTACACCGCAGACGACCTTCTGCGTGAGGTCTCTGCAAAAGTCGGTGAGATAGTGCGATCTGGCAAAAGGCCTGAAGGCGTAGATGCGGAGGCCATAAACATTGTGGCGCTTTCTGCCATAAAATTCGAGTTTCTGAGGCTTGATCCGGAGAAAAAGGTGCTTTTCGAATGGGAGAGAGCCCTTGACTTCAATGCAAACAGCGGCCCATACTGCATGTATATGTATGCACGGGCATCGCGCATAATGGAGAAGGCAGGCTCAGGCTATCCGGAACTCAGCAGTGCCGTCTTCTCAATGATGAAGCGCAATGAGGGCTTTGCCCTTCTCAAGCTCATAGGCATGCTTCCGTATATAATCGAGAAGGCATGCAGGGAGCTCAGGCCCAATGTCATTGCAGACTACCTGCTTGACCTCTCATCTGAATTCGCCTCGTTCTATGAGCATGTGCCTGTGCTCAAAAGCGCCGCAGGGCTCAGGGAGCTCAGGCTCGGCATGATTCTCGCTGTCAGGCAAACAATATATAATAGCTTGCGTGCATTAGGTATAAGTGCTGTTGAAGTGATGTGACCATATGCGGGTCCGTAGCTCAGCTTGGACAGAGCGATTCCGTCCTAAGGAAAGGGCCGCGGGTTCAAAAGGCTTTGTGCCGTGAAAATCCCGCCGGACCCGCCTGATTATGTTTGGTGTTTAAATGGCAGAAAAAAAGAACGCTAGGAAGATAAAGGAGGCAAGCATAATAATAAGGCCCATAAGGAGGCTGGGCGGACTTGACAATATACACGTATTGCTCATAATACTTGTGGCTGTGCTGATTGCGCTACTTCTTGTTGTCACCTATTCAGAGGTATTGCCGAAGCCTAACCCAACCCTGACGAACTGCACATACGGCACGTCAAACGGCACATGCATAATGCCGTTGCACAACTATACCACAGTGAAGCTGGCAGCAGAGCGCTTCCTCGCAAGCTACAGAACCATAAATAACTCGCTCTCATTGCTGCCCTTCATAAGCGAGGTCAATTCAATGGCCCTCTCCTACTCTAGTTCTAATGCTTCATGGTACGCGACTGTGCCGTTCGTAAATCCTGCAGACAACTCAACGCTCTACTTCACAATGCTTATAAATGACATGAACCTGAGCAATGTTGTGCCTTTTCTCCAGACATTTAAGCCTGCCGGCCCTTCTGAAGATCATGTTGTAAGCAGGGGTGTCATAAGCCTAGCGGGCAAGGTCCAGTGCCGGAACTCATCTCCATTGCAGGCATACTGGTTCATGGACCCGTATTCTCCTGGCTCTGTCCCGAGTCTCTCTATCGCCTCTGCCGAGAAAGAAAAGTTTGGCGGCAAGCTCGGCATAGGCATTGATGTACTCTTTACGCAGTCCTCGCAGGTCATATCCAGCACATACGGCTTGAACAACACCCTTGCGCTTGGCGAATACATCATGTGCGCCTCGCAGCAGAGCCAGTTCGGCAGCTTCGTCAGAAAGCTCGGCAGCGTCTATTCCGATTCATACCTTTCGCCAGAAATACTATCAGGCATATCCAATGCCTCGTCGCTGAACTACAGCGCAATGCAGTCTTGCATAGGCTCTGCGCCAACCCTGATAAACAGGCAGGCCGTTCTTGCCAAGTACTACAACATAACCTCAACGCCTTCAGTAGTTACCGACTGCAAGTATCTCTCGCTGCCACAGACCGAGAGCTATGCGATATGCTATTCAAATAGCACATTATGCTGACATGGAAGGGATAATCGTAGGTATAGACACGGGAAAGACCTCGGCAATAGCGTGCGTAAACCTCTCAGGGAGGGTCGTCTGCCTTAAGACTGTGCGCTTTGCCGATCTGCGCTGGTTCATCGACTCGCTTGAGGGCGCGGGCACGCCTGTTGTCATAGCAAGCGACAAAAAGCATGCAGGCACGCTTGTTGCCAAGCTCGCAGCGATCTTCGACGCAGCCCTTTTCCTTCCTAGAGCCGACATAAGTGTTGTAAGGAAGAAGGAGTTTGCAGAATACGCAAAGGTCTCTAACCTGCACGAGCGCGATGCACTTTCTGCTGCAATGTATGCATACCACAGCTATTCAAACAAGCTGAACCAGGCAGAGAGGATTGCGCATCAGAAGAGCATAGACGATATAGACAGGATAAAGGCCCTTGTCATAAAGAAAAACTCAGTATATGAAGCTATAAGCAGGAAGAAGGCAGGCCGCTTCGTAAGGTAGGTCCTTTTCGCATGAGGCAGGGGCAGCGTTGCGTTGCCTTCAAATGAAACCTTTATTAATCTTTTCCTATATAAAATAAATACGCATAGTTGATATGATGCAAAATCTGAGCTTCTGGTTTAGTATGAGAGGCATACTGCTTAGCTGGCAGTATAACATCCTCTCCTAAAGGCAAACATTAGCGCAGGCATCTCTTCTTTTCCTTTTAAATTTTCAAGTAAAAGACACAACACGTATTTTTCAGCATGCCTAACATTCTAGCACTCTGCTCTGGAAGGGCTGCTTGCGCCTCTCCCGTTTATAGGTGAATAGAATGGAGAAGAAAAGAAAGGAAAATGGCAAGATGCAGAAAGGCATAGAAGACAGCAATATTCTGAGATACGAGCCGCTGATAACGCCATCTGACCTAAAATCCAGCATACGTTCAGTCCGAAAGGCAGAGGCTACTGTAAGGCAGAGCAGACTGGATATCCAGAATATCCTAAGAAGCGACGGGGATAAGAGACTGCTAGTGGTCTGCGGGCCCTGCTCCATACACGATCCCGATGCCGCAAAAGATTATTCAGAGAGGTTAAATGACCTTAGCGGCAAGGTAAATGATAACATGCTGCTGGTAATGCGCACCTATTTCGAGAAACCGCGCACAACACTTGGCTGGAAGGGGTTTGCCTATGATCCTTATATCAATGGCGGGGATGGAATAAATGACGGATTAAAAATTTCGAGGCATCTTCTGCTCAATAATGCAAATATGGGCCTTCCTTCCGCGACAGAATTTCTAGATCCCATTGTAGCGCAGTATTTTGCTGATCTCATATCATACGGCGCAATCGGTGCAAGGACCGTAGAATCGCAGATACACAGGCAGATGGCTTCTGGACTCTCAATGCCTGTGGGCTTCAAAAACTCAACATCCGGAAATGTGCAGGCCTCTGTAGATGCAGCGCTGACTGCAAGAAATAACCATGGCTTCTTTGGCCAGGATCCGCACGGTGTGCTCTCTGCTGTATATACAAGCGGCAACAAAGGCAGCCATATAATACTCAGGGGAGGCTCCAGTGGGCCTAATTACTACATAGATAATGTCAATGACGCACTGAATCTCCTAAGAGCGGCAAACCTTCCGGACAGGCTTGTAATAGACGCCAGCCATGGGAATTCAGGCAAGGATTATGCCAAGCAGCCTATAATCTTCGAATACATAATAGAGCAGATTGTCAAGCGTGTACCCGGGAGTGAGGGCATAGCAGGCATAATGCTGGAGTCCAACATCGTAGGAGGCAGGCAGGGTGAAAACATGCCGATGACATATGGCCAGTCTATAACCGACTCCTGCATAGGCTGGGACACTACATGCGAGCTTATTATGGACGCACACAAGACACTTGATGCGATGCGTAGGGGATGAAATGTCTGCGCTCTGGCAGGCATTCGTCCATACTATTCAGTTATGAGGCATTACGCATAGCTATGCGGCATGCCTTTTATGCAAAGGTGCGTTGCCCTACCATAAGGTTCTTAAATACTAATCCTCATACATAATTAGCAATGTGTCTTTTTGTTGCCCTCGTATGGGGTCTTGGAATCATTACCAAAAAGCTCCGGTGATTATATGAGCAAAGATTCAATAGCTGAGTTGCAGGAGGCCGAGAAGAAGGCAAAGTCAGACATGGCCAAGGCCCTTGAGGAGAAGAATTCCATCGTAGAAGAAGCCAGTGCAAAGGCCGAGAGGATGAATCTTGATGCGCATAAGAAGGCAGGTGAAATAAAAGCCAGCGCCACTGAGGATTTTGAGAAGAGGGCCGTGGCCTTAAGAAAGAAGGCAGTGGCAGATGCAAACACAAAGGCCTCCAGGATCAAGAAAACCACTGCAGGCAGCAAGAAATCCTCTGATATGGTTAAGGCTATAATAAAGGAGATACTCGGTAAGTAGATGCTTCGCACAGAGCCCATGCAGAAGGTCAGAGTTGTCTGCCTTGACAAAGACAAGCGAAGTGTTGTTGTTGCGCTGCACAATCTTGGTACTCTTGACCTGAGGCAGAGCAGGCTGAAGCTCGAAGATGATAAGCCCTCTGAAAGCCTCGATGCGCTTTCAGAATGCCTTGTCAGGACAGAAGGCGCCATACAAATACTCAAAAGGCTGCCTTCACATGGAAAGAAGGAAAAAGGCAAGCCTTCAACTCTCAAGCACAAGGAAGAGAAGCTCGGCCTAGAGGCACTGCTTGAGCATGTGCGCTCACTCAAGGCGCTTGACGAGATATATGCAGGCGAGGAGAAGTTAAAGGTCATTCGCAGCGAAAGGAAGAGCCTTATGCAGGCAGAGGCCATTGCAGAGATGCTCTCTGGTACAGGCATTAATTTTTCAGACCTCTCAAGTTCCTATATAAGCATACGCGCCTTTACTCTTGACAAAAAGCAGATAGAAGAGGCAGAGGCCGCGCTCAGGCACAGCGTGAAGAGCATAGATATCAGGAGAGGCAGCGCACGGGGGGAGAAGGCCGCGCTGCTCGTCGCATACGACAAGAAAAAGGGCATAGACAGCATTGTAAAAAAATACAAGATGACTGAGCTTAACCTTGCTGCCGAGCATCTGGAAGATGATTCTGGAGATGCGCTTAAGCACATAAGGCTCATGCTCTCAAAAGGCAGCGATGAGTCGAAGGCCATAGATGCACATCTCGATTCCATAAAGCAACGGGAATATAACAGCCTTCTTGCAGTAAGGGAAATGCTCAATGTTGAGCTTGAGAGGTCAAGATGCAGCAGCATATTCAAAAAGACCGAATCCCTCTTTGTTGTAGAAGGCTGGGTGCCCAAGAAAATGCTTCACGGCCTGAAGGAGGCCGTTTCAAAAACCGCCTCGAACAGGTATCTCTTCGAGGAGCTTGAGGAGCACGAGGAGCTTGCGCCTACGCTTGTCAAGAGGCCAGGATTCCTCAAATCCTTTGATTATATTATGGAGTTTCTGTCCGTGCCGAGGAGCGACGAGATAGACCCTACATGGATCTTCATAGTATCATTCCCGATATTCTACGGGCTCATGGTCTCTGATGTCGGCTACGGCATACTCTCCCTGCTTTTCGCCACATACATAAAGAGGATAACAGATCCCGAGGGCCTTGTGCACAACACCGCCAGCATATGGCAGCTTGGCTCTCTCTCTGTGATATTCTTCGGATTCCTCACAAACCAGTATTTCGGCCTGCAGTTCAACCAATACTTCACAACGTTCAAGGGCCTCGACTGGTTCAAAGACATCACAACAATAACCCTGATTACAGTCTTTTTTGGCCTGGCACAGATCATACTCGGGTTGATATTCAGCTTCGTGAACAACTACAGAAGGCATAAAAGGGTCCTCGCTGCTGCGAAGTTCGCATCCATTATACTCATAATCTCAGGCAGCATAGCCATAAGCGGCGGCCTCTTCCACCTATTCAGTGCAGCGCTTACCCTTTATTCAGGCATTCTTGCTCTGGTTTCGCTTCTCATCACCATGGCACTCAGCGGCCATGAGGCCGGAGAGGTCCCTTCGCTCATTGCGCATATACTGAGCTACAGCAGAATCATGGGCTTCGGCATGGTCAGCGTATACATCGCCTTCCTCATAGACATGGCCTTCACTCCAACGCTGAGCCACGGCATACTCCTCTTCGTTGCATATATGCTTATATTTATACTTTTGCATTTCTTAAATATGATTGTTTCCATATTCGAGGGCATAGTGCAGGGCATAAGGCTCAATTTCGTTGAATTCTTCACAAAGTTCTATGAAGGTGGAGGCGTCAAGTACAAGCCCTTTTCATATCGGCGCATTTATACTAAAGAGTAAAATATGGTGAAAATATGACAATTGCAATGTCTGCTGCGATAGCAGCGTTGGGAGCGAGCATAGCCATAGCAGGAAGCGCGTTTGCAACCGGAATGGCTCAGGCCTCGATAGGCAGTTCAGGCATGGGTCTTCTCGCAGAGCGCCCGGAGGAGATGGGAAGAGTTCTTCTCTTCCTTGTGCTTCCCGAGACCCTCGTGATCTTCGGGTTCGTCATAGCTATACTTATAGCCCTAGGAGCAGGCCTCATATAAAGGTGCATGCATGGCCCTTACCGAGCTCAAGGAGAGCATAGAGGGTGCATCACACACAGACCTGCGCAGGATAAGGAAAGAGGCCGAGGATGAGGCCGAGCGCATACTCGGAGAGGCCAAGGCCGAAGTCGATGCGATAATAAAGAATGCCAAGGACGCAGCTGCGAAGGAATCCGAGTTGCTCAGGCTCAGGCTCGATGCAGAGCTCGAGCTTGAATCCAGGAATATGCTGCTTGAGGCACAGGCCTATGCAGTTGAGCATGAACTCAGGCGCATAAGACCAGTTGTTGAGCACGAGCTTGCCAAGCACGCTTCTGACATTGCCGGTGCAGCCATAAAGCAGTTCAGAGGCATAGCTGGAGATGATATCCTTGCTGATTCAGGAAAGGGGCCTCTGCCCCTGCGTGATCCGAAGAGGCAGTTCGGCAGCGGCGTCGTCCTTTACTCAAAGGACAGGCGCATAAGGCTAGATGCAAGCATGAAGGGCATTCTTGACGACAGCAGGGATCTTATGCTCGGCATAGTCTCAAAGGGACTCTTCGGCTAGGTGCTTCGATGTCGTATGGCTCAGCTGTAAAGTACGGCTACTCAAACACGAGGGTGAAGGCAATGGAGGCCAAGCTTATAAAGAGCCAGGAGATGCAGGGCATTGCCGCAGCCAAGAGCATAAACGATATTTTGCCTCTTCTTATACAGACAGATTACAGCCAGTCCCTTGCAGATTACGGTGGCATAGACATAGGCCATTCCCTTATAGACTTTGCGCTGAGCAGGAACATGGCTGGCAAGCTCGAGAAGGTGCTCAGGATAACTCCTAAGGAGGACAGGCATATAATGCAGGGCATAACCGGCAGATGGGGCATAGGCAACATGCGCATCGCAATAGAGGCAAAGGCGCGCGGCCTTTCGTTTGATGACATATCCAAGTACATTATCGATTACGGCGGATACAACCAGGCCTTCATAAATGAGGCGATGAGGGAGCCAGATGTAGCGGGTCTGCTTGCAAGGCTTGAAAAGAACCCAGAGCAGGCTGCCTCTGTGAAGGCTGCGCTCTCCGCCTATTCCTCATCAAAAAGCGTAGTATCGGCCATAGAGGGCATGGAGCACGAGTACCACAAATCAACGGAGGGAATGGCTGAGAGCCTCAGGGCTATGGGTGAAGTACGCGCAGCAGAGATAGTATGCATGGGCATAGACATGTCGAATCTGCTCATGCTTGTAAAGGCAAAGCAGCGCGGCCTGCAGTTCAGCGACGTTGAGCCCAAGCTCCTTCGCAATGGCGGCATCGAGAGGACATCTCTCAGGGCAGCGTACGCAGAACATGACGTCGCCTCTATGCTTTCAAGGCAGCATGCGTTCAATCTTGCAAAGAGCATAGATATGTATAAGGAAAAGAAGCGGCTTCTGCCCTTTGAGATAGAGATGCGCAACAGCATATTCAGTACAAGCCTCAAATACCTGCGCAGAAGCGTGCTCTCCTTCGGCGCCATACTTGCATATGTGTATCTGAAGGAGATAGAGGTCTTCACGCTCCGCATACTCATAAAGAGCAAGGAGTACGGCCTGAGCAGTGAAGAGATATCCAGGCTTATAGAATGGAAGATATAGTGGTATGAATGGCAATACAGGCGTATAAGGTTGCAGCAGTAGGCACTGAGGAGCTGGCCCTAGGGCTGAAGCTCCTGGGCATACGCGAATCATATACCGTTAGCCATAGTGGCGAGGCCGAGGCCATAATCAGGAAGCTTCTGCAAAGGGACGACATAGGCCTTATAATACTTACCTCAAATATCGTCAGGGGCATGCGCGACAGGAAGCTTCTGAGCC
>JAJYIA010000021.1 GCA_021796295.1 Microcaldota archaeon | reverse complement strand
GAATAGGATTTGTCTCGTGCATGCAGAATTACACTGTGATTGTAGGCAGCTACGAAGTCCTTTATTCCAAGGTGGCTTCCAATACCACCACTACATCTACCACCTCTTCTGCCTCAACATCATCAGCGGCCTCATCCTCTTCATCATCTGCAACTTCAACGGTTTCAACCTCAGCTACTACTGGCTCTGCCCCTACGACTATCTTCTCCATAAACCAGATTAACACGAGCAATGCCTCGCATGCTTCTGCGCCTCAGAGTGTTTTTAAGCAGAGGGAATATGGCAGCCTCTGGTATGCCGTCGCTGCGATTCTGATAATAGTTATTATACTTCTAAGCTATCGCCTCCTTTCCGGTCGCAGGCCAAGGCTAGGCTCCTAATAATAGGATTCAGATACATAGACCAATGCCTCTACATGCACCATAGCCTTCGTACGAGGTCATGCGCCTATCATAGATTGGCCTCTGAATCCATTAACCCCTGCAATTGCTCTGTATATGTGCATAGGCTTGTCACTTCTACATGCGCCTCTTAGACCTTCTAGAGCTTCCCCAGCAGCTGCATGTATCCGTCTGCCATGCGTTTGCTCCCTCCTGCCTTATCATCCCTTATCCTTCGCATAAGCCGTTTCGTTACCGTGAGCATTGCCTCTTCTCTATGCCAGTAGCCTGCCTGTACAATTCCTTCTCCCGCCTCTTCTTAGTCCTGTTTCGGTGTATACGCTATGCATGCGTGTATATTGAAAGATAATTATCAAAAGTGGCGTAGAACCCATGCCATTTATGAGTGATATATAAGACACGGGATATACGCCACCGCAACGCATATAAGGATTAATCGATTAGATATACTGTCGCAAGGCTGAAAGTGCTGGCGACGAACCGGAAAAACCGGAGATAGGCATGGCTGTCCTAAATGCTGAAAAAATAACGCAAAGGCTAGGGTGGGACGCACCCGAAGTTACGCCCCTGGAGATACCATAAGACCCCAGTTAGATGGGGCTGGCGTCGCTGAACGAGGAACTATACTTGGTGTTAAACATGGTTGCACCATTGGAAGCCCACGGATTTATTCGTGCGGAGGATGTCACATGATCCTGCTCTGCAACATGTATGTGGTGGTGTAATGGAGTGGTTCTATAAAATCAGGGAAAGGGATCAGGAGGTCTTCATGCACCTGAAGCGCGAACTCGAAAGGCAGCGCACAGGTCTTGAGATGATACCATCCGAGAACTTCACAAGCCTTGCGGTGATGCAGGCCCTGGGCAGCATATTCACAAACAAATATTCTGAAGGCTATCCGGGAAAAAGGTACTATGGCGGCAATGAATTTGTCGATATGGTGGAGGGCCTTGCTGTCAGCCGGGCAAAAAGGCTTTTCAACGTGCCGCATGCAAACGTGCAGCCTTATTCGGGCTCGCCTGCGAACCTTGCCGTATATCTGGCTCTCTGCAAGCCCGGAGATACCATAATGGGCCAGAACCTTACAGACGGAGGCCATCTTACGCACGGCTGGAAGACGAGTGTCACAGGGCAGCTCTTCAGGAGCGTGCCGTACCATGTTACCAAGGAGGGCATTATAAACATAGAGGAGGCAAAACAGCTTGCAGATGAAAACAAGCCAAGGCTCATATGGATAGGCTCTACAGCATACCCGCGAAGGCTTCCCTTCAGGGAGTTCGCTGAAATAGCAGAGGGCTGCGGCGCATATCTTGCTGCTGACATATCGCACATCTCTGGCCTTGTCATAGGCGGGGCGCATGAAAGCCCTGTGGCATATGCAGACATTGTCACAACAACTACGCATAAAACCCTACGCGGTCCGCGCGGCGCTATAATCATGGCCACCGATAAGGGCCTGAGGAAGGATCCTGAGCTTGGCGAGAAGATAGACAAGACAATATTCCCTGGCATGCAAGGAGGCCCTCACGATCATGTAACTGCTGCCATTGCAATAGCTTTGGAAGAGGCGTCTAAGCCTGATTTCATAGAGTATGCAGTGCAGATTGTCAAAAATTCAAAGGCCCTGGCAAAGGGCCTCATGGAAAAAGGCGTTAACCTGGTGACAGGCGGCAGTGACAACCACCTTATACTTGCAGATCTTACCAACATGGGCGCAGGAATGGGCCTCTTTGCCCAGGAGGCGCTTGATGCAGCAGGCATAACTGTGAACAAGAACACAATACCCGGAGAGCCATTTTCGCCGTTCTACCCCAGCGGCATAAGACTCGGCACCCCTGCAATAACAACAAGAGGCATGAAGGAGCCTGAGATGCTGGTAATATCTGGTTTCATAGCCGGTGCGCTTCAGGAGATAAAAGGCTATTCGATGCCGAATTCAAAAGAGGAGCGCCAGCCGTATATACGCGGGTTCAAGTCATATATCCAGGGCAACGAAAGGCTCAGGTCCATACGCAGCAGCGTATCCGAACTCTGCTCAAGGTTTCCGCTCTATCCTGACCTTGAGGCATAGCCCGCGCCCTTGTCCATCTCCTTTCTTTTTATCGCTATCCTTATCTCCGAGTCTATGCGTCCCAATTCCTTCTTCTCAAGGTTCATGAAGTTCATGTGCTGCGTTATGCAGGGATGCACCTCGCTCACCTTGTAGAACATATCCTGCACAAGAGCCCTGTAATCTGGATGCCCGCTGGGAGTAGACCTCAGCTCGCAGAGATGGAAGAGCTGCCTCGCATTCATCCTGTAATACCATCCTGTGTTGAAGCCGTATGTAACTACGTACTGGCTCTGGTGGGGCAGCACCTTGCGCAGGTCATTGAAGAGCTCTACTACCTCCGCCATCTTAGACTCGTAGTCTTCGGCTATGCCTATAGCCTTGAACTCGTCTCTTGTCTTGTATCCCAGCTTTACTGTAAAGTCCTGACGCTCCTGCGTGCCTATCCTGTGCCTCTGTATATCGCGGTATATGCCTGTCCTTCCCACAAGACCGAAGAGGTACTCTATGTTTTCAAAGGCCCTGCCGGGCTTATGCCTCCTGTTAAGCCTTTCACCTACATACGCCCTTATAAGCTCGTCCCTCATGTCAGGGTCAAGAGTTTTCGCCTTGTCAAGCGCCTTCTGGTACGAGCAGCCGCTGCCGAACCTGTAAAGTATCGCAGCCGCAAGCCTTATCTCAGCCTCGGCATTCGGGTTGTTTGTTTCACGTCCTGTGTACTCTATAAGCGTTGCGTTCTCTATGCGCCTGCTTAATGAATTCCCCCATATCTTGGATGAAAGTTCTTCAGCAAGCCTTCTCTTCTTTGAAAGGAACTCAACGTATTCATTGCCGTGCCTCTCATCCACCCTCCTCATAAGCGAGGGTATGATCTTCGCAAGCTCTTTCGCTGCCTCATTGCCTACTTTCCTAGCTTCTGCAAGCGGTGAGGCCCTGAGCTTTATCACGAGGTTCTCATACGACCTCGCATTCATGCTTATGCCCACATGCGTGAGCGTAGCCATGGGCAGGTAGTCGCGCATGAAGTCAAGGGCGTTTGCCTTTGCCGCATTATCGTACGCCTTTTTCAAGTCCTCCTCTGTAATGCCGTATTCCTCCATGCCCTTTGTGATCTCAGAGGGTTTCAAAGCCATTGCCCCTATCCTGAATGTCTGCGCATCGAAGCTGTTCCTCTCCTTCATATAAGCTGTCATCTTCTCCATGTATTTTGTATATGATTCAAAAAGCCCCCGCATGAGCCTGAGGTACCTCTCGCCGAATCTGGAGTTCATTATGTCAGGGTCCTTGTAGAACATATACTCTCCGTTTGGCAGCTTCTTGTCAAAGAAGACATACCTCGATGATTTTTCTATGTAAGATCCCATCCTATTGTCTTCTATCTCCTTTACCGCAAGGTTCGAGACAAACTCGCACGAGAGGGGTATGCCTCCTGCCATCTCCTGTATTGAATCATCGCCGTAATCAACAAGCCATGACTCGAAGAATTCGCGGCCACGTTCCCTGTTAGGAAGAAATTCCTTGAGAAAGAGCCTTCTTCCTGTAAGCGACGTCCTGCTGTATCTCGAGAGCAGTGCGCCTGCCTGTTCAGGCGTCAGCCTTTCGCCGATCTTCCAGCCGAAGACAGTACCCTCTGTGCTGCTGACTACGCCCTCAAGCTGTTTTGCCTCCTCGGGCGCAAACTCCTCAACGCATACGCCCTCGTCTCCTTCAAAAAACCTGAGAAGGGCCTTGCCTCCCAATTAACCACCTTGCATTTATGTAGTGGCTTTGTATATTTAGACCTTCTGCCTATTGCATTGCCAACGCATTGACCCTGCGCAGGCGTTGGTTATCGAACCCAGACCTATTACAGAGCAGCAATGCAGCAGGTATTCAGAAAAGGCCGAATCTCTTCTTCTGGCCGCTTTCCTCTATGCCCTTCAGCCTTTTGAGAAGCTCCTCCTCCTCTCCTGACACAGACTTTGGTATTGATACCTGCACAGTCACTATCTCATCCCCGTAGGAATTGCCCCTGAACCTCTTTATGCCCTCGTTCCTGAGCATGATTTTCTTGCCAGGCTGCGTTCCTCCTGCCAGCGTTATCCTCTTCTCTCCCCTAAGCGTCGGCACACCTATCTCTCCGCCAAGTATGGCAGTATAGTAAGGCACCTCGACCACTGCATAGATATCGTCCCCCTGCCTGCTGAATACATTGTGCCTGATTTCGTGTATGTCAACATATAAGTCTCCCGCGCCGTCCCTGCTGTAATCGCCCATGCCGCTGAGTCTGAGGCTCATGCCCTCGCTTATCCCTGCAGGTATGCTTATCTCCAGCTTGTCAACGCCTATGCTGCCTCCGCTGCCTCCGCACGCCCTGCAGTTTTTTTCATAGCCGCGCCCTCTGCCGCCGCATACATCGCATGTTGTTACCATCTGCATCCTGCCGAACATAGTCGTTGTTGTTCTTCTTACACGCCCTGTGCCGTTGCACTGGCTGCACCTGATAAGCTTGTACCCTGGCTCTCCGCCTGTGCCTCCGCAATGGCCGCATTTCCTAACGTGCTTTATCTCTATGTTCTTTTTAACTCCTGAGGCTATCTCCTCAAGCGCCAGGCTGATCGGATAATGCAGTTCGCTCCTGCCGCCTGAGCCGCCGCCGAATAGGCCGCCGAAAGGGTCAAAGCCCCCTGAGCCGAAGTTTATGTTTATTCCCAAGTCCCTGAAGATGTCCTGGAAGTCAAAGCCGCGGAATATGTCCTCTTGCGAATACCTCTGGCCGAACTGCTCAGGCCCGTACGCATCGTAGCGCCTTCTCTTCTCCTCGTTTCCAAGCACAGCGTAGGCCTCGTTTATCCCCTTGAACGTGGCCTCTGCCTCCTTGCTCTTGTTCCTGTCAGGGTGGTATTTCAGCGCAAGCTCACGGTACGCCTTCTTTATCTCTTCAGCGCTTGCGTCCTTCCGAACGCCTAGCACATCATAATAGTCACGCATCGTATCGCTACTTCTTTACCTTGAAATCCGCATCAACGGCATCGTTTCCAGGGCCAGGACCTCCCTGGCCGTCGCCTCCTGATTCAGGTCCTCCAGGACCTCCTCCCTGGCCCTGTGCTCCGTATACGCTCTTGCCTATCTCCTCGCTCATCTCCTTTAGCCTGTCAGCGAGCTCCCTTATCTTTGACATATCGCCGCCCTTCAGCGCTTCCTGTAGCTCTGCCTTGGCCTTCTCTATCTTGTCGTAGAGGTCCTTCGGCAACTTATCCTTGAATTCCTTGAGCGCATGCTCTGTGCTGTAGACCAGGGCCTCTGCCTCGTTCGTCTGCTGCACCTTCTCCAGCTCACCCCTGTCCTGCTCTGCAAACCCCTCTGCCTCTTTTATCTTCTTGTCTATCTCACTCCTGTCCATCTTGTTCGGTGCGATGACCTGCATGTGCTGCTCCATGCCCGTTGCCTTGTCCTTCGCAGTCACATGGAGTATGCCGTTCGCATCTATGTCGAATGTGACCTCTATCTGGGGCATGCCTCTTGGCGCTGGTGCTATGCCTGTAAGCTGGAATCTTCCCAGCTCTACGTTGTCCTTTGCCATCTTTCTCTCTCCCTGCATTATATGTATGTCAACTACGGTCTGGTTGTCATCCGCAGTAGTAAAGATCTGCGACTTCTTTATCGGTATCGTTGTATTCCTGTCTATGAGCGTGGTTGTCACCCCTCCAAGAGTTTCAAGCCCTAGAGAGAGCGGCGTTACGTCAAGGAGCACTATGTCCTTAATCTCTCCTGTAAGCACGCCCGCCTGCACAGCAGCCCCGAAAGCCACTGCCTCCATCGGGTCTACGCCCCTCTCTATCTTCTTGCCCAGCAGCTGCTCAACATAGCGCTGCACTATGGGCATGCGCGTAGGCCCTCCCACAAGAATGACTTTGTCTATGTCCTTAGGCTCAAGCTTTGTATCCTTAAGCGCCTGCATTACCGGCTTTGTCGTCTTTTCAACTATGGGCACCACTATGTCCTCAAGCTTCGCCCTTGTGAGCGAGTACGTGAAGTGCACCGGTGCATTGTTCTTGTTCATAGTCAGGAATGGCAGGCTTATATCTGTGGAGAGCATTGTTGAAAGCTCTATCTTTGCCTTCTCAGATGCCTCCTTAACGCGCTGCATGGCCTGCCTGTCTCCGCTTATGTCTACGCCCTGCTGCCTCTTTACCTCTTCTGCTACGAAGGCCGTTATCGCATCGTCCATGTCTGTGCCTCCTAGCTGTGTATCCCCGTTCGTCGCCTTTACTTCGAAGACCCCGCCTCCGAATTCCATGATCGTTACGTCGAGCGTGCCCCCGCCGAAGTCATATACAAGCACTCGCATGTCCTTGCCCTGCTTGTCAAGCCCGAAAGCGAGCGCTGCAGCTGTAGGCTCGTTGACAAGCCTTACCACTTCAAGGCCTGCTATCTCGCCCGCGTCCTTCGTGGCCTGCCTCTGGTTGTCGTTGAAATATGCAGGCACTGTAATGACTGCCTTCTTTACCTCTTCCCCGAGGAATGCCTCTGCGTCCTTCTTTATCTTCTGCAGCAGTATCGCCGAGAGCTCTTGCGGTTTGTACTCCTTGCCGTATATGCTGTACTTGAAGCCTGTGCCCATCTTCCTCTTGAACGCTGTCACTGTGCCATCTGGGTTTGCAACAGCCTGGCGCTTTGCAGGCTCGCCTATAAGCCTCTGACCGTCCTTCGTAAAAGCAACATAGCTCGGAAATGACTTTCCGTAAAGCGATGTGCCTTCAGCGCTCGGTATAAGCACCGGTCTTCCGCCTTCGAGCACTGCCGCTGCCGAATTTGAAGTTCCTAAATCTACTCCTATCACTTTGGCCATATTATCACCTTTTATCATGCTGAAATATTCTTTTACGCCTTATCAAGCTTTATCCACCTTCTCCTCTGTGTTACCTTTCGAGACTATGACAGAGGCAGGCCTTAGCATTATGCCGTTCAGAGTATAGCCCTTCCTCACCACCTCTAGTATTGTGCCTTCAGGCTCATTGCTCGGCCTTGCCATCACTATCTCGTGCCTGTACGGGTCGAATATCCCTTTTGCTCCGGTTTCCTTAAGCCCCGACTTCCTCATTATGTCAAGCAGGTTTGAGAAGACCATTGCCACGCCCCTGCCTGTCTCGCTCTTAGTGTCTATTGACTCAAGCGCAAGCTCGAACTCGTCTATCACATGTAGTATTCCGGAGGCGAGCTCAGCCTTTCCTGTAGCCCTTGCATTTTCAAGCTCCTTCAGGCTCCTCTTCTTGTAATTGTCGAACTCCGCAGCGAGCCTGAGCAGCCTCTCCTTCGCTGCCTTTGCCGCATCGCTTTCCTCTCCGGCTTCTACCTCGTCATTATCCTTTGAATTTTTTATGCCATTACCTTTTTCTTCTCCTTGCATGCATCTCACCTATTACGATCCTGTCAAGCCTTTCGGCAAAATCTATCATCTTCTCAAATTCACGGAACATGTCGCTCCTTATCTCTTCTATAGTGCTCTCCATGTCCTCAGAGCGCAGGTAATACCTTCTGCCCCTCCTCACTATAAGGCCTGTGTATATGAGCCTGTTAAGGTGGTAAATGACTGTGCTCCTCGGCACAGCCAGCTTCTTGTTCAGGTCCTTGCTTGTGACGCCTTCACCTCTTATGCTTTTCTCAACAACCTCCCTGAATATCTCAGGCTCCTTCTCGTCGCCTTTTTCGGCAAGGTCGAAGACCTCGCAGAACCATTCCGAAATGTCTCCCGCGCCGTACCTGGTGGGCTTGCTTACCGTCCTTACTACTATCTTTTCAGAGTTTGACATGCATATATTATGCGCTTATTAGTATATAAATCTTTGCTTTTTTTCAATAAAAAGTTGAAAATTCCAATATTTATTGTAAAAATATAAAAATACTTATGTTTTTGCTGCCAGAAAGCCAGGATCTGCTATAACTTGAGTTTCTTATCCTGTCTGGCATCGGAAACTGCAGCGTTAGGTTCAGCCTTGCCCCTGAGGAGCAAGCCTAAGCCTTCAATATCTGCCTTTTTAGAAGGCCTGAAAGAGCCGTCGGGCTAAGCATGCCTAGATGTATCTCCCTGTGTGTCTCAGCATCCATCCTGCGCACCACCTGAAAGTCACCGTTTTGCTTTCTGATGAGCCTCAGGACTGATGTCGCATTCCCACCACCTTTGCAGTAGAAGGATATGACTTCCAATCATCGCTTATACAGACTACAAACCCAAGTCTTTTCAGTTGTTTGAACAATGGCATTACTGTGGTTTCTTCTCTGTTCCTCAACAGTTTCTGGATTACTGGCATATCTGTTACGGGATCCAATCCGATGAACAGTGGCTTCTTGGTTCCATGCACAGATATAAATTTCTCATCCACGCAAACAAATCTGGAGGTCTTGGGATTAACTTTTCCTAAGATGTCGGTAGACTGTGCGGCCTTTCCGACTGCATAGAGACACCTCCAAATGGTTGAGTTGGAGACTTATACACGCAGGTCTTCACTCAATCTTTTCATCACCTCTTCTAAATCAGGGCCTTCAAGGTAGATGTCGATGGCCTTCCTCTTCACCTCGTCTGCTATCTTGCACCCCTTTTTCACACCTTCAATTCCATCTGTAAAGGTGGTTTGGCATTGTCGACAGCAGTACTGTGTTACGACTAAAGTTTCAACACCGTACAGGACCTTTACTTTCCTTACATATTCTGATCGCCTTCTTATGTCGGTAGAACGATATTCTGGACAACTGGTCGCCTTGACCAGTTTTACCATAATAATGAGCTACGAGGAGAAAGTATAAAATGACGATGCTAAGAAATAGTCACGCGTTTTGCAGAAAGAGTAATGCGGTCATTTAAAAACCTAAAGAGAAAGTCGGAACGCACCGAATTGGAAAGCGACTATTGAGCATAAATGTGCAGGGGGTGAGATTTGAACTCACGGAGGCGCTAAGCCACAGGATCTTAAGTCCTGCGCGTTTTTCTGTGGCGTTAAGTGCCAGACCAGACTCTGCCACCCCTGCCCGAATAAGCGTTCAGGTCATGCATACATTGAAGGCCCTGTGCTTTCGCTGGAGCTTGCGTACTGCTCGTGCGTGTTCTTCACCTTGCTGAGCATCTCGCGTATCTTCGCCTCGACTATCTTCGCCTCCTTGTCGAGCTCGCTCAGGTCTATGTCTATGCCGAGCACCTTGTTCAGGCCCTCTATGGCTATCTCGGCATACTTGGGATCGGTTATGCTGGGATTCACCTCCACCAGTATATCGAATGCGGGTATCTTGAATTCCGCTGCATTGATGAGAAGGGCAGCGCTGACGCCGGAGACGACGCCCTCCTCGATCGTCTTTATGCCCATCTTCTGCGCTTTCTTCAGCACAGCCCCGTTGGATGAGGCTATATAGATTGTATCTGTAGGCTTCTGTGAAGGCATTCCCCCGACAGAAACGAGTTTATCTGCGCCGTATTTTCTTGCGAATGCCAGCACTTCGTTTGCAAGCTGGTTCACAAGAAGCGGTGAGATTGTAAACTCTGACATGAAGAGCAGTAACTTCATCTTGTCGCTCTTGTAGAGCCTTGCAGGGAACATAGGTATTGAATGGTGTATGGTTGCGATGGGCGGAAACTGATCGCTCTCCATGTGCCCGATATACTCCATGCCGAGCTTCTCTATCATGTAGCTGCCGGCCATGGGACCCACGAGGCCTATGCCAGGGAATGTCTCCAGTATTGTATAGCCCTTGAGGTTCTGCTCCTTGAGAATTTTTATCTGTATCATAGAATCAATAGAATATAGAACCCAAGATTTAAAAATCTGCACAAAGGATGTGCCTGCAGATGTTTATTTTACTGACGTAACCACGACGATAAATATAAAAGGGTATCTATTGTATGTATATTGGTGAATTAATGGCAGAAAGAGTAACAAGGGAAAAAGTAGATAGAGAAGACGGCTATCTCTATTATCTGGGTAGGGACGGCTATGTCTGGAGAACACCCATGAAAAACAACTCTAGGGGCAGAAAGAGCAAGATAGGAGCAGAGAGGGTGTCAAGACAGGAGGGCTACCTTTACTTCATAGACAAGAGTGGGTATGTAGCCAGGACAAAGATGAACAGGAGAGGCAGAATAAGAAGGGCCAGGCGCAGGTAGGCTCTCTTTTTATTTTTATTTTGCTTCTTTTTATTTTGTCAGGTATAGCGTCAAGGCGCTATACCTTTGCTTCTTGTGACATCCTACTATGTTGATTTGACTGCAGCAGGACGCCGCAGTCAATAATACTTCCAGGTTAACTCACATCTCACCTTACAATCTTTGTATATGTATAGCTCCTCTCTGTAACTTCCACTACTCGATTTTTGTAGAGTGCCAACATTTTTGTCCTAATTAGTGATATGGGAAATAATATATGCTTTTCTCATTCGCTGCTTTATTTCATCTTATGTGCAATGAACTGCAGCAGTTTTATCCGAATCTTTTCATTTCTATAAACTGGCATACGTCGGGCCTAGGCGCGTACCGCATCTTCTCTTCAATGTCTGGCTCTGCTTTTACAGTTTCGCCATCCTTGACTACTGTGTTCTTCGGAATCCTTGCGCCAGCCTTTATTACTGCACCCCTGCCTATCACTGCTCCTTCTCCTATCACTGCCCCTTCTCTTTCTAAACGCGGTGTGCTAAACATGTCTTTGCCTGCCTCAATCCATTCCAGCGCACCTATTACCACACCCTCCCCTATTACTGCACCCTTGCCTATCCTGCTTTTTCTAGCAATATACACATCATTGCCTATATTCGCGGATTCCTCCACAACCGTTTCTTTATCTATGTCAACTCTGTCGCCAATTTTCACATTATCGGATATGCGACCATCTATGCTGCTGCTCCTGCCTATTATTACACCATTTCCCAACTGCCCATACACAACTGTATTCTTGCCTATGTGTGCATCAGGCGCATAAACATCCGCAAGCACCTTCCCGCCTTCCTGCCTGTAGTACCTTGGCTTTGCCCTAGGCACCCGCGGCGCATATCCTACTGGACGCCTAGGAAGTGCGCGTATGCTCCTTACAAACATGTCATGCCACTTCTGCCTTTTTTCCGAAGTGGCTAGCCTGTCTTCTGCTGAAACATAGCTTTTCGTCTCAATCAGCACCTTTTCCACCACAATTCCACCACTAAATTCTTGGCAGAAACAATTATTAAGCTTCTCTGCAAATGCGCAAATAAGGCTGAAAATACTAATTTGTCAGGAAGGTCTGTCATCCTACACTTAAGCTTCTCAATTTTCAAAGTTTCATTGTATTATCAGATTCTGACCTGAGTATCTAGCCTTGGCCTGCGACCGGAAAGGAGGCGATAGCTTAGAAGTATAACAACTATTATCAGAATCGCAGCGACGGTATACCAGAGGCTGCCATATTCCCTCTGCTTAAAAACACTCTGAGGCGCAGAAGTAGGAAGGGGAGATGCCTCGAACAGTCCAAAGATGTGCCTGTTTGGCACTATGAAAGCAATGGCGCATGCCCCAGGAAGCGCAGTAGCCGGAGATGCACTTTTCCATGCGCCGTTTTCCATGTAGAAAGGCAGCACATTCTGCGCGCCTATGCTGCACGGATATCTGACAGTTGCATTTATGCTGACATTTACATTGGCTGAAACGTTCATGTAGAATACAGAGAGCGCTGAATGGTTATATAGCTGCACAACTGCTGCATTCGATATCTTGGCAAGTGTGACATTGGCAGTGCCATTTGATGCTGCGATAGTGCTTATGCTGAGGAGGATGCTGCCGTTCTCAAAAGATACCATGCCTGGCATCGATGCGGAAATGCTTACAACTGCATGCGAGGCATTGCTCATGTTAATCTGGTTTATGGAGAAGATAGTCGTAGGGGCAGAGCCAGTAGTAGCTGAGGTTGAAACCGTTGAAGTTGCAGATGATGAAGAGGATGAGGCTGCTGATGATGTTGAGGCAGAAGAGGTGGTAGATGTAGTGGTGGTATTGGAAGCCACCTTGGAATAAAGGACTTCGTAGCTGCCTACAATCACAGTGTAATTCTGCATGCACGAGACAAATCCTATTCCTTTCACATCTCCGCTGTACTGGTATACATTGCCGCCTGCCTTGAAGCTGCAGGCAAACGTGAAGTTTAGCGATTGTGAAGAAGAATGCGTGAGCGTAGAAGGCAGCTGGTCTTGATTGTAAGAATAAGCTGATGATACTTCCCCATTAGAATTGAGTATATACGCGTTTATCACAGAAACGTTGGAAGTTATGCCGCTGCTTACATTATCTGAAAGCGTCACACTCGGGGGCGGAGAGGAAGATGACGGTTGCGTTGCCGCATTAACAGTAACTGTGTTTGAGGCACTGCACTGGACTTCCGGAGTTGTTGTGCCTGTATCTATTACATTGTATGAGTAGGTGTCTGTGGCGAGAGGCGAAACTGTCGTGGTTGTGCCTGATGCAATTGATGTACCTGAACACGATGCTGCATCGAACCAGTTGATTGAGTATGATGCTGTCCCTCCTGAAGGATGCGCTGTAAGTGTTGATGAACCGCCACTGTCTATTACCGTGTTTGATTCTGTTATTGGGTTTGCGAGTAATGCGCTGTCTACCGTTATTGTGTTGCTGATGGAGTTGAAGACGAATCCTGTATGGTCTATGCCTACTGCGTTGAAGGTCTGTAATCCTTGCGCAGGAATGTTTGAGCCGAAGGTTATGAGGCCTGTTGATGAAGCGGTTATCGTGTTTACCACTGTCCTTGCGTTGATCAGATTGATTGTGTACGGCCCTATGCCTCCTGCTAATATTGCGTTGAAGGTCACTGACTGCCCTAGATCCAGTATTGTGTTGCTTGCGAGAGGCAGCGAGAGCGTTGCCGCTGCGTTTACTGTTACTGTGTTGGATGCGCTGCACTGTACCTCAGGGGTTGTCGTGCCTGTATCTATTGCATTGTATGAGTAGGTGTTTGCAGCGAGAGGCGAAACTGTCGTGGTTGTGCCTGTTGCAATTGATGTACCTGAACACGATGCTGCATCGAACCAGTTGATTGAGTATGATGCTGTCCCTCCTGAAGGATGCGCTGTGAGTGTTGATGAACCGCCACTGTCTATTACAGTGTTTGATTCTGTTATTGGGTTTGCGAGTAATGCGCTGTCTACCGTTATTGTGTTGCTGATGGAGTTGAAGGTCACAGAAGGACTTACCCCTGTATCTACCCCTATTACGTTGTACGTGTCTGTGCCCTGAATAGGCAGCACTGCGCCGAAGGTCACTGTGCCGGTGAAGCCTGCCAATTTTGTTATTGTGTTGGCCACTGTTCCTCCTGTCACGAGGTTTATTGTGAAGGGTCCTGTGCCGCCTGAGAGCTGAGTATTGTATGTGACGTACTGGCCGCTGTCGAGAATTGTGTTGCTTGCGAGAGGCAGCGAGAGCGTTGGCGCTGTAACTTCCTCCTGGATGCTGAAGCTTACACTTGGCATCACGCCGTTTGGAGGGTAGGCACGAACACGCACCCACTGAATTCTTATAGGGTTTATAGCTGTTGAGCCGGCACCTGATCCGCTGAAGTAACCTAGAATAATGTACTGGTTGGCGGTGTAAGTCCCGCTTGCTGACATCTCATTTTGATAATTAACTGTTTCATAAACACTGGAAGATGAAACCGCTGTTCCAATTACATAATATTGACCTTGAGTTGGGGTAAAGGTAGACTCTGTGCCAGGTTGAATGTCGTAGCCCGTCGACTTACCATCCGAACTCCAAGCAGCATATGTGTTACTATTCAGAAAAGAGTCGGTCATCCATAAGGTTTCTGCAGCTGAACCTGTGTTGCTGCCTGCCGGAGCTTGTGAACTGCTCTGCATTATGCCAGAGTACCCTCCACCATTGAGAGCGGTATACACAGCATACATTTCCTCTACGTTATTAAGTGAGTTGAATACTGTTGATGTGGTATACACAGAACCTGCTGAGATCGAGACCCCATTATTTGCACTTATTCCTGCTGCATTTGAGGTTGCCCATCCGCCCGGCAACGTCGTCCCGGCAAAATTCCAGTAATCGCCGAACACGCTCACTCCATCATCGTATTCGGCGTAAGTTGAACTAAGCTGCGGTGCCTCGCCTATCTGATTGCTTCCGAGGAAGAAGTTTCTGCCTGAGGTTCCTATGCCTATGTAGTAGATGCCGTTTGCTGAGCTCGAAGCTGCGATGGAGTTTGCGCCTAGATTCACCCAGGCTATGCTGTTGCTCTCTACCCAGGTTG
>JAJYIA010000020.1 GCA_021796295.1 Microcaldota archaeon | reverse complement strand
AGAGGTTCTTCGAGGAGTCGAAGGTGAGGCCTTCTGGATTAGATAGCGTGTTGGCGGTGGTGCCAAGGCCTGAGCCTGTCATGCTTGTCTGGCCTAGGACGTTTGCAGCGAAGCCGTTCGTAATTAGGTTTGTGGAGAGGTACTCTAGCACGCGGTTGTTGCTATAGTCTGCAACCCAGAGGTTGCCTGAGGAGTCGAAGGTGAGGCCTTCTGGATTAAATAGCGTGTTGGCGGTGGTGCCAGAGCCTGAGCCTGTCATGCTTGTCTGGCCTAGGACCACATGCGCACCCTCGCCTATGCTGAAAGGCTTGAGATACTCTAGCACGCGGTTGTTGTTATAATCTGCAACCCAGAGGTTGCCTGAGGAGTCGAAGGCCATATTCTGTGGGCCGCTTAAGGAGTTTGGACTTACAGAGCCTGTGGTGAGGTTCTGCTGGCCCAAGACTATCGCTGCTGCCTGACCTGTTGTAAGGCCTTTGACTGTGGTGAGGGAAGCCATTGCTGCAAACAGCATGAAGAGTAGTGGTAGATATTTTGGCTCTAGCCTTCCATTACGCCCCTGCCGAGGAACACCAGATTTCATATTCTAAAATTGAATATAACATCTATTAAATCTATGTCCCAAAAATGGCAACTTGACAAATATAGTCAAGTCCGATTATTCGAGAATAAAAATCCAGATTATCAACAGCCACCTATCCGCAACATGTATAAATGTTCATGCCCCAGAGTAAAGCATAACCTCCGCCAGACCGGCCTGCCCAAGGCGTATGGTCTGGCTTGTTGCGGTGGATGCGTGCCTCTTGGAAAAATGTCTATGCCTCTACCTGAAGCCGTAGAAAGGAGCCTCGGACTGGTAGTGTCAAGGATGAAGGCATACGGAGTCCGCGATTTTGTAAACAGCGACCTTGCAAAGCCTTCAACATACCTGCTGAAATATCCGGGCAAGCTCCTCAGGCCAGCCCTTGTATTTTTAGGGGCTTTACAGATTCAGGCCCGGAATAATCCTGGTAAT
This sequence comes from Microcaldota archaeon, assembly GCA_021796295.1. Taxonomy (GTDB): domain Archaea; phylum Micrarchaeota; class Micrarchaeia; order Micrarchaeales; family CABMGC01; genus JAJYIA01. The sequence goes on along the minus strand of JAJYIA010000020.1, from coordinate 13,931 downwards.
CTGAAGCGCTTTGTGGGCCTTGCTGCATCGATAGAGCTTTTGCATACCTCATCGCTCCTTCATGATGACATGGTAGACAAGGATTCTCTAAGGAGGGGCACAGAAACTGTGCATGCAAAATATGGAAACGAACGCGCACTGCTGGCAGGGGATGCGCTGATATCAAAAGCCATACAGGAGTCGTGTCCGTACGGCGTAGATGTTATAAAGACAATATCAAAGTCTGCCATGGATATGTGCGCTGGCGAAATACTCGATTATTCGTATCAGGAGCGCAGGAAGGTTCCGAACCTGAGGGAGTATCTGCGCATGGCAGAGCTTAAGAGCGCATCGCTCATAGGCACGTCAACAAGCATCGCCGCGGTGCACAACGGCGACAAGGGCGCGCAGAGGCTTTACGGCCTTGGAAAAAACCTTGGCATGGCCTTCCAGATACGCGATGACGTGCTTGACTTCATGGGCCTTGACGGAAGAAGAGCGGAAGGCAAGGCAGTAAGGTCCAATATCATATCCACTCTCAGGGCTTCCTACGGTATCAATTCATGGCAGGCCGTGCATAAGGCGGTAGCCCTTAACAACGCCTTCGTAGAAAAGGCATTCGGAGGCATGGCAAAAGGCGGCATGCCTCTCTTCAGGGCCTATGCAAATGCAATCAGGCTGCGCAGCGAGAGCATAAGCCTGTGATCACTTCAACCCTCTGGCCACGAAGGCTATCCCTGTGGCGAGCCTGCTTATGCTTACATTTCTGAAGCCTTCAGAAAGAAGCGCATGCTTCAGCATATTGGTGTCAAAGCCCTTTATGCTCCTTACGAGCCACGAGTATGCCTCTCTGTCTATGAATGCGCCTGCGCCCTTCATGAGCACCGCGTAGGCGTTGAAGAATGCCCTGCCATGTGAAGTATCGGGCATTGCCATGTCAAGGAAGGCAAACCTTCCGTTCCTCTTCAGCACCCTGTGCGCCTCTTTTGAAAATGCGTATACGCTGTCGAAATTCCTGAGTGCGAACGCAGAGGTTACGGCATCAAAGGTGCCGCTCCTGTAATGCATGTGCATTGCATCGCCAAGCTCAAAGCGTATGCGCCTGCACCGCCTCGCCGCTGCTTTCGAAACGGCTATAGAAAGCATCTCTTTATTGAAGTCCTGCGCGGTTATATGCATGTCTATGCTGCGGCGCTCTGCATATTCCTCAAGCATTATGGCAAGGTCTCCTGTACCTGTCGCTGCATCAAGCACGCTGTAGCTCATGCCCGGCCTCATGCCTTCAATAAGCATCTCTGCTGCACGCCTCCTCCACATGACGTCTACGCCCATGCTCATAAGATGGTTCATGATGTCGTAATGCGATGCAATCCTGGAGAATGCAACATTGACGCGTTCGCTCAACGAACCATCCTTTTATAATATCTCTTTACGAAAGGCAGCAGCTCGTCAAGAAGCTCTATCTCTTCCATGCGCCTCTTGTTTTTTATAATATCAAGTACCTTCTTCGCCTCTATGCCGGAGAAGACCTCGAACACATGCGTGTAATTCGATTTGCTGCGCTCACCGCAATAATCCACAGCCTCGGCTACGAGGTTCTCCCATATCTTGTTCTTAGAATAGCCCCTCTTTGCAAGCCGCTTCTCCAAAATTCCAAGATGCTCCCTGACAACTATGCAGACAGCGCCGCTTATCCTGATTTCGCAGAGCAGGTGTCCGTCAAGCACAGCGTTCCCCTGCCTTCTTGCAAGCCTTCTTAGCTCCGCTGCCAGCATAGACATCTTTGCCACAAGCGTTCCGTCAGGCTCGATTCCTGAGTAAAGCCTTCCTTCCCTTATTATGTCATTGGCGCCTATGAGCCTCGCCCCTGCAATCTTAGCAAGGCTCTCTGCAAGCGTGCTTTTGCCGGTGCCAGGCGTTCCTGTAACTACAATTATCATGAAAACCTGTGCCTCTCCCTCTATGCCGTTAAGCCTCCACAGGCACAAGGCTCTCAAGCATTGCCGTTATGGTGTCGCTTGCGTTTTCAATTACTATAAAAAGGCTGCTCGGAGTCTTTATTGTAAGCACATAGGGCCTTTCTGCTGAAAAGAGCCATGAGCCAAGCGTATGGCCCTTGTATGTACCTGAAAGGTCTGCCACATATGTCGAGCTCAGGACGAGCTTGCCTATGAGCGCATCCACAGTTTCGTTGTACTGCTCTATGACTATCTCCTCCTTAAGGTCTGTGTCCATGTCGACTATGAAGGGCTTCACGTAAGGGATCTTCGCACCAGAGGCCTTGCCTGATATGACCTCATTTATCCTTGTGTACTGGGCGCCCATGCTCTCCAGCTCAGACCTCAGCTTCTCCTTCTCGTCCTTCATGCTGTCCATAAGGCTGCCAAAATATGTCCCTACTATCTCCTTGACTGTAGCCAGGGTCTTGCCGAAGTCCTTGCCCGACAGGTACTTGTCAGGGTTAAGCAGCAAATCTCTGAGGCTTATATCTGCCTCGCCTTTCGTTATCCTGTCTATCGAAGCAACGAATTGGTCCACCTGGTCATCCCATGGCCTGTTGCCGGATTTGGTATCGTCAGCCACCTATAAGCACCGCTCTAACTTCAGATACTACACAATATACTCTTTTATATCTTGCCTCGCAGCAGAAGGTCAACTGCCTGGCCACGCACCCATGCAGTTATAAGCAAGGCAGTACCTGCATAAAATCACGTTACGCCTGGAAGGTAGTATGCCACTATTCACGCTCTTTGCGTAGCCTTTTTAACCCTTGCTATTCTAAGATATACGCTTTCCCGTGGTGGTGATTTGCGCGAAAGAAGATTTAGCCTATACGACATAGAGCAGTTCTTAAGGGAGGCAGGTGCAGAGCGGGTTACTGAAGAGGCAGTCTTGGATTTGGAAAGGGAGCTTGAGAAGCTCGCAGAGAAGGTCGCTGCCAATGCGCTAAGGTATGCGAAGCACGCTGGCAGGAAGAAGCTCATAAGGAGGTCGGATATACTGCTTACGGCAAGCGCAGATGCTTATAATACTCCGATGAATTTGAGCAGGAATGCCAGTATTACGAAAAAGGCCTCTATTGCAGAGATGTAAACTACCATCTCCTTTTCCTTCATTTTTTTCATATTCATAAGAAGATGCGTAAGGCTGTATATTTTTTTGCCGTACGGCGCAGAGAATGCGCCGTCTCTGCGCCTTATGCCAAGATCTGTAACCCTGAATTTTCTCCTGAGATGCAAGAAGAATTCTATTATCCAAGGCATAAAGACTATAATGCCAAAGGCCTCCTCGTTTCCCATGACCATTATGGCCACAAGTGTGGCTCCGACGGCATAGGTAAAGCTGTCTCCTGGTATTATCCTGGCCTTGTAAAGGTTAAAGGGCAGGAAGGCAAGCACAGATGCAAAGAGAAACGCGGAGAGCAGCGCAGCCAGGTAGGTGCCGTTCGTGATCGAGTATATGAGTAGGCCCAGGCTTGCTACAAGTACCATTCCAGGCTGTATGCCGTCGAAGCCTCCAAGAAGGTTGACGGCATTCGATACAAAGACCACGGCAACAGGCAGCACTACCAATGGATATATGAGCCCAAGGTCTACAATGCCTAGGATAGGCACCCTGACAGAGCCCACGCCTGCATTTATTGCCATGAGCGGCAGCGCGCCTATGAGCGTAAGCAGCGGCTTCTGCCACTGCTTGAGGCCCTGGCGTATGTCCATCATGTCTGTGCTTTTTACCCTTCTGCCCTTAACGTTTATGTCATCTAGGAAGCCCACCATTGAAATAAGGATTATCGAAAGGGCTACTGCCAGTATGTCTGAAATGCTCAGCACGGGCTTGAATACGAATGTGCCTCCGAAGGTGTATGTAAGTATGCCTAGTATTATGCCGAATGTCACTGCAAGGCCGCCGCTGCCTGCAAGCTTTACTGCCTTCTCCTTGTTCCTGTCCTCTGCTATAATGCCTGCGCCGTAGAGATACTGTATCAGAAATTTTGTGCCGATCACCGTTGCGGAGAATGCAACAACGGCAGGAATTATTATAGTTTCGAAAGTGGTATACATGCTTAGAATATTAAAAAGAAGGGTTTAAATATGGGAAAGGTTTGCCAGAGGCCTGGGAGTGCTAAACCTTCTTATAGCCCCGGCCCATATACTCTGTTGATATGATGAACGCTGCAGTTCTTGTTTATGCCGTATTCGCATCCCTCCTTTTTGTCGGCTTGGCTTACATAGATACGTCCAATTATCTGGGCAGAAGGCGCAGAAGGCAGCGCAGAGCCCTTCACAAAGTTAACTACAATCCACGCGTGCTTGTCATAATACCATGCAAAGGCGTAGACCGCACCCTTTATGAGAACCTGCTCTCAGTCAAGAGGCAGAGCTACATAAATTACAGCATAATCTGCGTTGTAGACAGCAACAACGATGCCTCACTTCCTGTAATAAGGAAGGCAGGGCTCAGGTACATGGTTTCGTCTGCAGGCTGCAAGGCATGCAGCGGAAAGGTCAGGGCCGTACTCACAGCACTTGAACTGCTAAAAGGCTACGATGTGTATGTAATAGCCGATTCAGACATAACTGTGCCTGCCTCATGGCTTTACCACATTGTATATCCTCTGCATGACAGGCATACTGGCCTTTCAAGCATGTTCCCCCGTTTCGAGCCCAGAGGAGGCTTCTGGTCAAGGGTAAAGCTTGTCTGGGGCTTTGTGGGCGACGGGCTCATGCAGCATGAGAGCACGCGCTTCGGATGGGGAGGATCGCTCGCATTCAGAAGAGATCTGCTTGATCGCGCATCAGTGAAGTTCCTGGGAGATTCAAAATACTCTGTTTCTGACGATATATGCCTTACAAAAATTGCGAAGGGGAAAGGCCTCGGCATAGCATATGTCGCTGAAAGCAGGCCGTATGTCAATTCCTATGACAACTTTGCAGGCTTCGTAGAATGGGCGAACAGGCAGACTGCGCTGAGCATACTGGGATATGGAAAAACCCTCTACATGGGCCTTGCGTTCTACTCGGCAGAGGCCATAACGCTTCTCTCAGGCATCATTCTGGCATATTACGCCTCGCCGTTCTTTATCCTGCTGCTTGCCCATTACCTGAAGAATGCCTTTTTTGTCCACAGGGCATCAGGGCTAGGGATTGCAAGCGCTGCGCTTATAAGCCTCATTATGCCATTCATATATATGGCCAATCTTGTATACGCAAGCAGAATGCACGAGATCACATGGCGCGGCACTACGTATAAAATATAGCAGCGCCTTCCTTCTCAATATGCTGCATGCCTTTCTGCATAAAGAGGCGTATTGCGCCTATGTAATCATCGCTTGAATCTATTTCTACGAAGTTTTTTATTATGGATTTGTACGTTCTCCAATTGTAGCGCTTGTCCATGAAGACTATAAAGGCCCTGTCCTTCTCGCTGCGTATTGCCCTGCCTGCTGCCTGCACAGCCTTTATGACCCCGGGTACAAGGTATGCATACTCCACCCCTTTTCCTTCGAATTTCTTGTTTAGGTACTCTGTCTTGGCTGTGAGCGCAAGGTTTGGCCTTTCCAGGGGTATGCCTACTATGACTATGCCCTTTATGACGTTATTGGCATAATCGATGCCTTCGCTCAGGCTGCCCCCCATGACTCCGAACAGCATCGAGTCCTCGCTCTTCTTGAAATCGCTGAGAAGTTTTTCAACAGCGATGCTGGGCATCATCTGCCTCTGTATATGCCTGACCTCGGTGCCCATGTACCTGTAAACCGAGTCAAGCATCTTAAAGCTCGGGAAAAATACTGCCATGTTGCCTTTTGTAATGGCCCTTATCCTGCCTATGCCTATCGCTATCCTTTTGTATTCCTCTATAGACCTGCTTTCGTATTTGCTCGAAACCCCAGTGTCTATGAAGCTCACCCTATTCTCCCTCGGAAACGGCGATGAGTAATTGAACATTCCGGCATTCTCCATTCCGAAGAGCCTTGCGTACATATCAAGCGGCAGCAGTGTGCCGCTCATGAAGATGTTCGCATATGCGTCTTTGAATGCGGCAACCGAAGCCTCAGGGTAGAGGCACGAAAGAGAGAGCCTTACATTATCCCCGCTTAAAGAGATTATCCCTGCAATCGAATCGTTGCGGTTAATCAGGCTCTCCATGAACCTTGAAATGTGGATGAGTGACGACCTTGACGCATGCGATGCCTCTATGTAGGTGAGCCCTGCCTTCTCTATGTCGCCGGCTATGCCGCCTATGTTCCTCATCAATTCAGCTGGCATGTCAGAATTGCTGAAGAATGCCTCGGCCTTTCCCTTAAGAAGCCTCTCTTTCATCTCGTCGAGCACAAAGCTCAGGTAGCCCAGATCAATGCTGCTGCTTATGGAAGCAAGCTCCTTCTCAGCGTAGGCTATGCTGCGCGTGGTTATGTGCGACTCTAGGTATGAGCTCGCTGCATTCAGTATATTATGGGCTTCGTCCCATATGACTATCGAGCCCTGAAGGTTGTGCGCTATCCTCTTAAGGAAGGCCTGCCTTGTGTACGGGCTGAGTATATGTGCATAGTCTGCTATTATAAAATTCGATTCCTTGGCCATCCGCGCTGCTATCTCATATGCGCATACGCCCTCGTTGAAAGCTGCCTCGAATAACGCATTATGCCCGTTTGCAGCAGCTCCTTCTAACCTCTCCGAAATCCCCTGACCTTTGGCCTTTGAATAGAATGCACAATTTCCTGCCTTTACGAGCTTCTCGCAGCTTTTGTAGAAGGATTCCCCGTCTATGTTGTTCACGTCGGTGTTTATGCACATGGTCTTTTTGCCCACTATATCCGTATACCCGATTCCTGCTCCGAATTTCGCGTTTATGCCCTTAAGCACCTCTATGGCTATGCTGTGCTGCGACATCTTCGGCGTAAGGAAGAATATGTCCATATCGTTCTTGTATGCGAAGGCCATGGCTGCGGATATCGCAGCATCGGTCTTGCCCGTGCCTGTAGGCGCATTTATAAGGGCGCTTCTCCCGACAAACAGCATATTGTAGATGTCATGCATCATCCTGTCCTGGTTATGCCTAGGCCATTCGAACCTGAACGGAAAGTCCATGATGCGCGCCTCTTCTTATTCCCTTTCTTCAGCGATAGAGCTGAATTTCATGAAGTCTGCATTTATCTTTATCCTCTCGAGGGTCTTGGCAAGCGACTGGCCTATGTCTTTCCTGAAGTTCTCCCTCTTCGAGAAGAACGCCTTGACCTCACTGAGCATTGCATAGTCATGCGCATAGCTCATGTTGCTTACATACCTGCCTAATATGTGGGTTCCGCTGCCGTACCTGTTCATAAGCCCTTTCCACTTCCTCCTGGTCCAGCCCCAGATAAGGTCTCTGCCTATTGGGTTTGATGATGCCACTGCCGGTATCACATAGGAATCCTGCAGCCTAACATGCCCTGAGAGCGAGTATTCAAGCGCCTCTGATACAAGGCCTTTGCTGCCCAGCATGCCCAGCGCAGCCAGCAGCCTCATCCTCTCCTCCGGAATCCCCTCGCCTTCGTATCTCTTCCTGAGCAGCGGATAGGCCTCTTCGCTGTAATTAAGTGCCGCAAGGTTGTATACCGCGCTTCTGAGGTTCGAATCAAGCTGCGCCTTCCCGCTCATGTAAAGCATGAAAAACCTGTGCACCCTGCTGAGCGTAGTCCTGTCTCCCGAGAGCCCTGATGCAAATACCGCTGAGCTCCTTGCCATGGTTGTTGTATTCGACTCGCTGTCGGAGCGCATCCATCCTATCTGCTTTATGACATCAGAGCTGTACATTCCAAGCAGGTGCCTCACATGCCTGAACCTCTCGCCACTGTCGTAAAATAAGTTGAAAAGATAACGCAGGTGCGCAAGAACACCAACGTTGAGGGGGTATCCTGCGGCAAAGCAGTATTTCTCAACAAAGTCTAGGTAGTCGTCTATGCCTGCCCTTCTTCCTATGGCAAACGCAAAGAGGTCGTTCTCAACGCCCCATGCATCTACTGTGCCGAGCTCGGCGTTCTTTATTGTATTGCCTATCGCCTCAAGGTGCTCCTGCGGATACATGACGCGGTATAGACCACTCTGTCCGTAATTGAGCTTGAGTGTAGTATTGCCTATGCTTTCGAGTTTCTCGTTTGCCTTCCTCATAAGGAACTTCGACTCCCTGCGTCTGGTGCTCAGGCGTGCGAGGTGCAAGGGTATAAGCCACTTCTCACTGTCTCTGCGCCTCGCATCGCCCAGATAAAAGCGCTCCTGCGACATAAGCAGCGCATCTCCGTCAGGCCTTACGCTCACAAGCGGATATCCTGCCTTGTTTATCCAGCACTTTGCCACATCTACGAAGGTCTTGTTGCCGTCACGCTCTGCAGCCTTGCCTATCGCTTTCCAGAGGTCAAGCTGCACAGCGTTGGAATAGGCATAGCTGCTTAGATAAGCCCTAAGGCCGCTCCTGAATGCGCTGCTGCCAGCATAGTCCTCAAGCATGTTGAGTATGGTGCCTCCCTTCTCATAGCTTATCTCATCAAATATCTGGTCTATCTCTCCGGGTTCGTGCACCTCCACGCTTATGGGGTGCGTTGACTTAAGCTGGTCTGCAGAAAAGGCTATGCCTATGGTGTCATCGAGATACTGGGCCTTCATATTCCAGGATGGAAAAACATTATCCATGGCCTTGAAGCTCATGAAGGTGGCAAAGCTCTCATTGAGCCAGAGGTCGTTCCACCACTTCATGGTGACGAGATCGCCGAACCATTGGTGCGCCAGCTCATGCGCCACCACCTCGGCTATGCGCTGCTTTACAGCCACAGCCGCCTTCTCATCGCAGAGAAGATCGGCCTCCCTGAACGTTATGGCGCCCCAGTTCTCCATGGCTCCGGCGGCGAAATCCGGTATTGCAAGCAGGTCTATCTTCGGCAACGGGAACATTATGCCGAAGTAGCGCTCGTAGAATTTCAGGAAGCTCATTGCATATTCAAGCGGCACAGAAGCGAGCGCCTTCTTTCCTGGAGTAGTAAGCACCGAGACCCTGATGCCGCGGTACTTTCCTGAAAGCCTCTCGTACCTGCCTACTCCCAGATAAAGCAGATAGGTTGACATTTTTGGAGTTGTATAGAACGTGACAAGCTTCTTCGGGCCCATGTGTTCGGTGCTCTTAACAGGCATGTTTGATATGCATTCGAGGGATTCATCCACGAGCATAGATACGTCGAACGTTGCCTTAAGCGCAGGCTCGTCAAAGCACGGGAAGGCATTTCTTGCATTGGCAGCCTCGAGCTGCGTCGTAAGAAGGTAGCCGCTGCCTTTGCCTGCGCTGTACTTGCTCCTGTAGAATCCGTAGAGGCTGTCTCCATTCCTGCCCTCGAACTCAAGCCTTATCTCGGCATTTCCTCCTACGGCATTATTGCAGAGAAGCGTTATCCTTTCTGTCTTTACATCCCTGATCACACGCGCCTTCTGCTCCTTGCCCCTGCTTACCACAGTGGCTGCCCTTATATCCAGCCCTACTGCATTGAGCCGTATCCTTCTTGCTCTTTTTGATATGCGCACATATATCGATTCAATGCCTCTGTATACAAAATTTCCAATGCCAGGCTCAAACCTGAGCACATACCTCAGCGGCATTACGTTGTCGCCGAGCACTGCCCTTTCCGCACTCATAAAAATACCACCGCAGCAGCACTAAGAGACAAAGCCATGCAGCACATGATGCCGCAGCCAAGCCCCATTATTATTTTATATGCAAAAGTATATAAGAAGCATGAGAAACGCAAATTCAGGCGTATCCTCCAGTTAGTGGCCTGCCGATCCCCACTCCCTCCCAAGGCTGTTCTCTATCTTAAGCATCGAGAGCACCCTGCCTGCGGTGATATCAACAAGCTCATCGAGGTTCTTTGTCTTGAAATAGAACGGGTGCATGGGCGGCATTATTATAGCGCCTGCCTTTGACAGCCTCAGCATATTCCTTAGCTGCACTGTGCTGAGCGGGCTCTCCCTTGCCATGAGTATAAGCGGCCATCTCTCCTTCAGTGCTATGGCCGCAGCCCTTATCACCAGGCTCCTTTCATAGTCCATGGCTATGCCCGCCAGGCTCTTCATAGAACACGGCACCACCACCGTTCCGTCGAGCCTGAACGATCCGCTTGCTATCGGGGCATTGAAATTATTCTCATCATAATGGAACGAGGCGAGAGCTTCCATCTCATTGGCAGTCATGCCCATCTCTGCCTCAAGCACAAGCTTTGCATTTTTTGTCATGACAAGATGGGTCTCGATGCCCAAGCCGTGCAGTGCCTTAAGCAGCCTGTATGCATATATGGCTCCAGAGCCGCCGGTTACAAGCACAGCAAGCTTTTTCTTCATGCCTACACCGTAGTGCCCCATAGATCGTAAATCTGCTCTGCAAATTCCTCCTCAAGGCGTTCCTTTTTCACAAGCTCCTCTATCATATGCAGGTTGATTTCTCGTATATTGGCTGCTGAAAGTATTTCTACGATGCCGGCTACCGTAGGCACTAATCCCAAGCTGGACAACGCCTCGCATGCAAGCGATGACGAAATAGCACTGACTGCTTTACCATACGCCCTGCCGTCGCTGCATCCTGCCTTGGCCTCTCTATCGGTCTCTGCCTCTCCAATCATTTTTTCTAACTGCACTGCCTGCTCATCAATTTCTGCAAGGGCTTCGGAGTTCCCATCACGATCCAGCACCTTCTTGATCAATTCGCCATCAGGCTCAGCATCTATAACTGCCAGCATCTTCCTTAAGTTCTGTTCATTGAGCCTTTTAGCCAGATGCAGTATTAAAGCCGCATTGACATAAGCCATACCTTCGTCGTCTTCATCTTCAGAATCTTTTTCATCCCTGGAATTTTCTAATTTATATATATTTTCAATTTTCTTACTGCCATAGTATATGCTGGCGCCTACTATCTTCTGGATAATCTTTTTGTCAGGATGCTTGCCTATCGCATCAGCCAACCCCATCAACGCCTCTTTGCTCACCTCAACCCCGGCACTTTCAAGAATTAACGGCGCCAGAGAAAACGGCTGAGCCTCAATGTCAGCGTTTGTGTGTGATTCGAGGAGCCTATGGTATGTTCTAAGAATGTTATCGCAAATCACCGGATTAGACAACTTGTCCAATAGTTGTTCATCATGTGCGATTCCCAGCGCATTGTCCGTTTTCTCAAGGAGTTCCCTTGTCACCTCCTTTCCGTAAAACTTCAGCATAAGCGCGCAATTCAAGTATACAAGTAGATTTTGTAAGTGCTTCTCATCTGCACAACTATCCGACCCATCTGTATTATATAAAGGCATTAAATCATCCGCTCCTAGGCTCAGTAATACTATTCTCTATGAATATAAATACCTTTACAAAATGCATAGCAGAAAGCAGCTCCCTGCTCTCTAACTTTATATCCTTCACAGTTCTGCCGTCGCTTTCCGCTAAGCTTGTTTTTTTGTGGACTTGTCGGGATTTGAACCCGAAACCTTCCGCCTGCAAAGCGGACGCTCTACCGTTGAGCTACAAGCCCTTTTCATCTACGATGCCTTTTTTCTTCCTGAGTGCTAAAAGCCAACGTATGACATTCTTATTCTTTTGCGTTCATATTTATAGAAGTTGCGGTATTTATATTCGTAGGAAGAAGCTGCCTGCTGTGCTGAGCATGGTGCATGAATGAAAGCTGTGATTTTTACTACAGATGCCGTCTTTGCCCTTGTGATAGTTTCAGCAGCAATATCCATACTTCTCTATTTCCATTTCTCCACGCCTTCTATCCTTTTAAGCCATTACTCAGGGGCCAAGGCCCTGCTATACGTCCTGCTTTCCAGCTCTCCTGGCTCATACAGCACAACAGGCACCCTTGGAAGCGACATTTCAGCGCAAAGCAACGGCAGTGCGGAGATATGGAATGAATACGAAGGCGGTATTTCTAGAAACCCGGTAAACGCGCACGGCCCTCTTTCATCCTCAATATCATACATACTAAAATACGGTGAGCCCATAACTACCTATGTGCTTGCCGATTATGGCAATATATATTTCGCTGCAGGCAATACCCTCTATGCCGTAAACGCCACATACGGCGTAGGGCTATGGAGCTACAATTCAGTTACGATGCCGTCAGAGCCTGTCATCTCCGAGGGCCTTCTTATATACTACAACGCAACGAATATCACAGCGCTCTACGCTGACAGTGGTGTTGTGAAGTGGTCCCACCAGAATACCTTCGGAAGTCCTCTCACGCAGGGCCTTGCATTGCCCGGCTCTGTAATGTACGGCGTATCAGGCAATGCTGCGGCATCGTTCTATACGCAGAACGGCATACTCGAATCAAAAATCGCACTGCAGTTCTCTCCTTCTTCGCTTGCGGTAATGAATGGCTCAGTCATAGCAGAGTCAAGCAGCGGGCACCTTGAGCTTGTCAGCCCTTCAAACACAATGCTGTGGTATATACCGTATACTGTAGCAACGGACAACGTAAGCGTGATAGGCAATCTGATTGCATACGGGAATGCCACCATTGGAGGAGTAACGTACGGAGGCGCATTATACATAAACGGCACACTGTCTTTCAGCGTAGTTACTGACGACACCAACATAGGTACTGGCGACACGGGAAGCGCAGCACTAGGCACATCAGGCTCAAACGGCACCTTTGTATACCAAACAAGCAATGAGCTTGGCACTGTAATTGGTAATGGCTTTCTGTGGTGGCTGAACTGGGATGATGCAGGTGCATGGAATTCATATCCTGTCATAGGCGGATCTATAATATACTCGGAATCAGGAAACACCATTGAGGCGTTGAGCCTTTCAGGCGGAGATGTTATATGGCGCAGCGAGCCGCTGTCACGGCCTCTCGGGCCTATGAGCCTTGCATACGGAAGGCTCTTCGTGCCTGCAGGAAACACCATAGTCGCATTCGGGACATGCAGCGCAGATCCCAACTCAACCGTATTGGCTTCGGCAGTTGAGCTTTCCCTGAACAACCAGGGCAGCTGCGCCTCAGCTCTCCTTAATTCAGTATACTCATTGTCAAACTACAGTGTTTCCCTCAACGGCTCATATATAACTGGAGACCTTGCGGCATCGTTCAACGGCAGAAACAGCATGGTGGGCCTTGTTGACGCGCCTTCGCTCAACCTTTCCACAGTTACGATAACGGCATGGGTAAAATATCTGGGTCAGCAGTCAAGCGGCCTTAACTGGATAGCAGCAAAAAGCGGCACATGGGGCATGGGCCTAAGCAGCTCAGGCTCCTTGTTATATCCCTTCTATAACGACTGGGGAGGCACAGGCCTTCACACATCTGCAAACGGCCTGAATCCCGGGCAATGGTATTTCATTTCTGCAGTAGTGACTCCAGGGTCCCCTGGCACAGAGACATTATACGTAGACGGGAAGTGGTCCATTGACTCCCAGCTTAGCATAGCCAATCAGTACAACGGCATCACATTCGGCTACGGATCTGACTCGCAGTTCTTCAACGGGCTCATTGCAAACATGCAGATATACAGCACAGATCTCTCCCAGCAGCAGCTGCAGCAGCTCTATTATGAGGGCATAGGCTCCGGCCCCCTCCAGAATTCAAGCCTTATGGGATGGTGGCCCCTTGACGGCAATGCAAACGATTACAGCAGATATAACAACACAGGCTATCCCTACAATATGTCCTATGTATACACTGACACGAAGCCCTTCTGGCAGAATACTGCATTCGAGGTTTCAAAGTCAGGCACGCTTCTCGGCTCTTCCGAGTATACGGCTTCGTTCAGCGGCACAAACAGCTACATCTCTTTAGGAAACAACGCGGCGCTCAGCCCCGAGGCAGGATCCAACGGCAAGATGACATTATGCACATGGTACAATGTGCATTCTCTGGCAAACTACTACGGCGTGCTTTTGAAGGGTGATGTCCTTCCGAGCGGCACAGGCACAGCCTGGGAATAT
>JAJYIA010000019.1 GCA_021796295.1 Microcaldota archaeon | reverse complement strand
ATTTGAATCGCGGGAAGCCGACCTTTACTTTTTTGCCTTGCTTTTTCTCCTCACACCTTCTGAAGAAGTTTTTGTATGCCTTCAGCACGCGGTATTTTATCTCACATCTTGTCTGCGAGTATATCTGCAGGTATTTCTTGTCTTTCTCGATCTCTTTTGCAAACTTGTTCAAGGCCGCCATTGACAGTTTTTTGTTTCCTTCTTTATATGATTTTATTGACTTTTCAAGCAGTAGGTTGTAGAATTCTTTTGATAAGGCAAGTTGCAACTCTATCTCCAATTGACGTTTGGCGTCAGGGTAAAGTCTAAATCTGTACGCCCTTTTGGAATCCATATTCTTTATCTCATAATTCATATTTATATGCTTTTTGTTCTGCGGTTCGCTTTCATCCCACCCATAAATGGCGTGGGATTTCCCGCTCATGTTGTTAAAGAACCTTCCTTTTGTTATGATGCGGGTAGGCCGCAGCGGAGGCTTTCGCCTCTGCCGATTGCTTATTGATGGCCTTAAAATGTCAGCCTCGTCTTGCCAAGCAAAAGCGAGCAACAAGAAGGAAGCTGCCCAGAGCAGAGCGTATGCTATCGGGAGAACATAACTTCAATCTCATCTCGAACATTGGAATAGGTAAGCCTTAAATAGGATTTCTGTAGTATCTATATGTGCGGCGGTAATATGGATAAGAGATTTATAGGGCTTGGCTTAACTGCCCTTCGCAACAACTTTGCTGCGCTGAAACGCCCTTACAAGCTTACCTTTTCTGTTACATACAGATGCCAGTCGCGCTGCCTTACGTGCAACATATGGCAGCTCAAGCCTGCTGGAGAGCTTTCCCTGGATGAGATAGGGGAATTTGCAAGGAAAAATCCCCATTTCAGATGGATAGAGATAACAGGTGGCGAGCCTTTTCTCAGGAGCGACATTGTAGATATAGTCAGGGCATTCAGCGAGCATTCAGATGGGCTTTACCTACTGACGATGCCTACGAACTCGCTGATTAACAAAGATCTTCTTCTGAGGAACATATCTGCAATGCTTGAACTCGGCATTCCGAAAATCTCCATAACCATAAGCCTTGACGGCTACCGTGAGCTTCATGACAGGATAAGGGGCATTCCTGGAAATTTCGATAGGGCCATTGCCCTCTACAAAGGCATTGCAGAGCTAAGGAAGGAGCATAGGAATCTCTTCTCAGTCTTCGGATACACGATGAGCAGGTACAATGCAGGCATGTTCGTGAAAACATATGAAGAGGTAAAGAAGGAAATCCCTGAAATCCGATACAACGATTTCCATATAAATGCTGCGCAGACCTCCGAGATTTATTACAAGAATTCAGGCATGGATATACGCAGCGAGAACAGAGCTATGGCTGATGAAATACGCAGCATATTGAAAAGGAGGAGCTTTGAGATTGGAGCGATACCACAAATAGAGAGTGTATTCCTGAGAAAGCTTGTCAGGTATCTCATGACAAACAGGAGTCCCATGAGGAGCAGAAGCCTGGACGCCTCGCTCTTCCTTGACAGCTATGGCAATGTATACCCATCGATAATGTGGAGCAGAAAGATAGGCAATATACGCGAAGCACAGTATAGCCTTGACGGGATATGGGAAAACGAAGAGGCCGGGGAGGTGCGCAGGCTTATAAGGGAGGGCAGGGAGCCAAGCTGCTGGACGGCCTGCGAGGCGTACCAGTCGATTGTAGGCAACATAAAAAGCTTACTTGTGTGATGCCATAAAGTCGAGCAGGATCTTCGCCACAGTCTTGGGATGCGCATAATGTGGAGTATGCCTTGCGCCCTTTATTATATGGAGCACGCTGCCGCCTATGCCGCTTTCGAAGACCTTTGCAAACTTCCTGTCTATCACGTTGTCATCTTCTCCCCATATTATAAGCGTTGGGATTTTTATTGCGGAGAGCTCTGCGTCTTCAAGCTGGCCTTCCTGAAAGTCGTTGAGTACGCTGCTTACCACGTGTCCTTCTGAGCCCGCTGATCTTGCTCTTTTTATAACCGTAGATTTGTACTCCTCGCGGTCCTTTGTGCCCCTTACCTCTTCGTAGAAGGCCTTGAGGCCGCTTGAGTCCTCCAGTATAAGACCTTTCGCCTGGCATCCTTTGGAAGCATATGACGCCGCAATCCATCCGCCGTAGGAATGGCCGAAGAGATAACAATTAATCCTTTCCCTGGCTATAAAGTCCGACAGGATTTTTACCTGAATGCCTATATTGTACTCAAGCTTAGGCGCATCGGAGGCCCCGTGGCCCAGAAGGTCAAGCATGCAGATATCAAGCGATTCGGGAAGGTGAAGAAGAAGCCTCTCCCATGTTTTAGAGCTTGATGCAAGGCCATGCAGCAGGAGAAGGCAGGCATCTCCGCGGCCTTTGTGCACAAAGTAATGGATCTTCCCGAATTCAGTATCGAGTGCCTTCCTTTCGAAATCATGCGAGTATTCCATTGAATCACTAGCTGCCGGGCAGCAGGGAGCGTAGTACGAGCGAGAGATGGCCGAGCTCCCTAAGTCTTCTGTATGAATAGTCAAGCCATTTTTCGCCGAACGGCACATAAAGAAGGACGCTCTCACCCCTTTTGACAAGCATTTTTGAGTATGAGTTCCTTATGCCGTTCAGCATTGCATATTCTACATGGCGCCTGTATGTCTTGTTGAGCTCCTCGGCCTCTTCTATAAGCCTTGTGTCATGCGTTGCTATTATGAAATTGTCAGAATGCCTGAAGAGGTAATGCATAAGGCTTATGTAGTTATTCTCAACCGCATCGCGAGAAGCATATGCTATCCTGCTGCTTTCGCTGTATGCGCCTTTGACAAGCCTCACGCCGCAGCCTGCCCTTACAACGCGGCGAATGTCAGAGGCGCTCCTTTTGAGGTATGACTGTATGCATATGCCTACCATCCCTTTCTTTGACTCGCCAAGGCAGAGCCTTATAGTGGCATCAACATACTGGTGCGACTCCATGTCAAGCCATGTATAGACATGCGCGTTTCTGGCTGCGCTGACTATGCCTGAATAGGCTTTTTTGGCATATCCCACGTCGCTGCCTACGCCTATCTGCGTGGGCTTTATCGATATATCGGCATTTAGTCTGTTGCGGTGTATTGCGTTTATTAGCCCCATGTATACTGCCGTTGCGCGCTCCATCTCTGCCTTCTCCCTGAGCGCTTCGCCCAGGTAATTGAGGGTGACTTTGTATCCCATACCGTTGAGCTGCTTTGACCTTCGCACTGCATCATCGAGGGTGGCTCCTGCTATCCATCTGCCTGCGATAAGCTTCTCTGCGAATCCACTCAGGCCCATTTGCACACCGCGATTATGCTTACGTTGAAGATAATTTATATATTTGTTGGCTAATTATCCCATAATTGGCTTGCTTGTTCGGGTATGCATATGCACATCTTTTTTCTAACATCTAACGATGCAAAGTTCGCTGAGGCACAGCTAGTACTGCCGGGGATAAGAAGGCTTCGTGCCGAGATTCCTGAGATGCAGCACATAAGCGTCAGTAAAGTAGCTGCGGGAAAGGCGAAAGCAGCGTCTGAAATGAGTAATGGAGGGATTATATTTGTCGAGGATACAGGGCTTTATGTAGACGCGTGGAACGGCTTTCCAGGAGCACTTTCCAAATGGGCATACATGAGTATAGGAAACAGGGAGATCTGCAGAATGCTAAACGGCAGAAGCAGGAAGGCCTATGCAGAAACATGTGTAGCCTTTTGCATCGGAGGCAGGGTAAAGGCATTCAGCGGAAGGACCTACGGCAGAGTAGCGGCATCGCCGAGGGGCAGGAATGGCTTCGGATTCGACAGCATATTTGTGCCTTCAGGCTCAAGAAAGACCTTCGCCGAACTCGATAGATATGAAAAGGACAGGGTTTCGCCGCGCGGCATAGCGCTGCGCAAGGCCTCAGAATATATCAGGACTCTTGTGTCACGCTAACCGGAGGCAGGTCTATCTTCTTTACAGCCCTGTCAGGGTTGTCGTAATACTCCTTGCAGAACTCGTTTATGCCGCGAAGGTCACGTATGCCTATCTTGTTGAGCTGCTCCAGTATCCTGCGCCTCTTTGTCTCTTCTGCCAGGATCTCGTTGGGCTCTATGCTGCTTACCCCAGCAAGCGCGTCCCTGTATGTCACGCTGGGCAGCATCTTCGTGCTCTTGTGCGTCTTGTAGTCATACCTGAAGAGGTCTGAGAGGAGCACTTGCGTTTCCACGCCTGCTATTTCAGAAACCTGCGTTATGCGCCTGACAAGCTTGTTGTTTTCGTTGACCTGTGCAGCCATTATTATAACGTCGACAAGCGTTATGATGTTGCGGTCTATGTCCATGGGCGTGTGCTCAAGCCTTGTTATTACATCTCTGCTTGTGCTTGCGTGTATCGTGCTCATCGCTATCTTTCCTATGTTCATTGCCGTCATCATGTCTTTGGCCTCTGCACCCCTTACCTCTCCGATTATAAGCATGTCGGGCCTCATCCTGAGCGCATTCTGCACAAGCTCCTGCATAGTAACGTCAGGGTTTGTCTCGAGCCTTACGCAGTTCTCCTGAGTCACTGTATTGAGCTCATACGTCTCCTCGATGACGACTATTCGCTCCTCCGGCCTGAAGAAGCTGAACATGGCATTGAGAAGAGTCGTCTTACCGCTTGCAGGAAGGCCCCCTACAAGCATGTTTGCAGGCCTTATCTTAAGGCCTTCGGAATAAAGCCAGAGCCTTGCCGCAAGACCGTAGCTCAGCATGCCGCTATTTATAAGGTCTATTATGCTAAGTGCGTGCTTCTTGAAATTCCTTATTGTTATGTCTGCGCCCAATGGCGAATTTACTATGTTTACCCTTGAGCCGTTTGGCATGTGCACATCGTATACGTTCTTGTGCGCCGTTGCTGTTGTAGCATACATCTCAAACTTATTCACGAGCTTGTCGAGATCCTTTTTGTTGGAGAACCTTTCCGGAACAAGCTGCTGCCCCTCCCCAGCCCTGTATACGAAAATATTTGAGGTATTGTTTATCATTATGTCTTCTATATCTTCGTCTTTGAGGTATTTTTCTATAGGACGGAAATTGTTTATGTCTTCAACAAGCTTCTCGATTTCTTCCTTTGTTACCGTCGGATTTATAGACTTTATCGTCTTCTCTATAAAGGCCTTCGCATCGCTACTGCTGTCAAAGCCCGTTAGCTTGCTCGAGAGTGCATCGAGTATTACTTCTTCAAATTTTTGAAGGCTCTCCTCGTCCATGATCATAAACCCCTCTTTGCATGCATATGCTTTGCATGCGTATGCTTTCTAGCATAATTGAATACTAGCCTTTTTAGACTTTTGCTAGGAGCAAGTAATACTCTGCTCGCCTTTGCTTCAGAAGGTCTGTGCATGAATCTTGGTAAATCCTGCAAACCGCCTTCTATTTAAAAACTATCATATTATAAGAATATCGGGGATTCCGTCCATGAAGCCCTTTAATAAAAATATAGGAAAAGACTCAGAAGCGAATCTGAAGGCTGAGCACATCACTGCGGACATCCTGATAATAGGCGCAGGAGGAGCCGGACTTAGGGCAGCCATAGCCGCACAGGAGAGAGGCGCAGATGTAATCATTGTATCGAAGTCGCTGCTCGGAAAGGCGCATACAGTAATGGCAGAGGGAGGCATAGCTGCATCGCTTGGCGATGTTGATTCGAAAGACAACTGGGAGGTGCATTTTTCAGACATAATAGCTGAAGGGGTATATTTATCAAACTGGCGCATGGCAGAGATCCTTGCCAGGGAGGCGCCTGGGCGCGTATACGAGCTTGAACACTACGGTGCGCTCTTTGACAGGACCAGTGAAGGCAGGATAATGCAGCGTGCATTCGGCGGCCATACATACAGGCGCCTTTGCCATGTGGGGGATAAGACGGGCCTCGAAATGCTCAGGGTGCTTCAGAGCCGGGTGCTGCACAGGCAGATAAGGATAATGGACGAAACAGTGGTAACGCGCTTATTCAAGGCCAAGGGCAGGATCTGCGGTGCGTTTACAGTAAGGCTCAGGAGCGGCACGCTTGCAGTGATAGAGGCGAATGCCGTCATCGTGGCAACAGGCGGCTGTGGAAGGCTGTACATGGTCACGTCCAATTCGTGGGAGTCCACAGGAGACGGAGCAGGACTGGCATACGGTGCAGGCGCTGAGCTTATGGACATGGAGATGATACAGTTTCACCCTACAGGCATGGTGTATCCGCCCGGAGCGAAAGGGCTTCTTGTGACAGAAGGCGTCAGGGGAGAGGGAGGCATTCTCCTCAACAGCAGAGGAGAGCGCTTCATGGAGAGATATTCTCCCACCAGAAAGGAGCTTGACGCCAGGGATGTCGTCGCAAGAGCCATATATGCAGAGATAGAGGCAGGGAACGGAACCGAGCACGGCGGGGTATATCTTGACATCTCGTTCAAGGGCCGCAATTTCATTCTGAAGAAGCTTCCAGGCATGTATTCGCAGTTTATGGACTTTGCGGGTATAGACATAACAAAGGAAAGGATGGAGGTAGCACCCACAGTGCATTACCAGATGGGCGGCATAAGGGTTGATGCTGAAAGCACGGCAACGTGCATACCGGGTCTGTACGCAGCCGGTGAGGCTTGCGCAGGGCTGCACGGCGCAAACAGACTGGGCGGCAATTCTCTTGCTGATATATTGGTCTTTGGAAAGCGCTCAGGCGAGAATGCGGCGAAGTATGCCCTCGGAAAGAGGCACAATGCAATCCCTGAGCATGAAGTGCATATGGAAAGCAAGAGGATAGCCTCTTATTTGGGAAGAGGCACAAATCCCTATGTTATAGCTGAAAAGCTCAGGGAAACAATGAGCACCCACGCAGGTATAATAAGGGATGGAAAAGAGCTTGCAGAGGCACTAGGGATCGTAAAGAGGTTGAAAGGCGATGCAAAAAGGATGGCAGTAGGAGGCGGCCTGAAATACAACAAGGGCCTTGTCGAGTGCTTTGCCGTGAACAGCATGCTCCTGAGCGCTGAGGCTATCCTGAGAAGCGCACTGATGAGGAAGGAGAGCAGAGGCGCACACACAAGAAAAGACTTTCCCAAAAAGAGCCCGGAGTGGCGCAGGAACATAATATGCCGCTACAGCAGCGGAAAGATGGAGCTCAGCACAGCAGATGTACCTGCGCTGCCGAAGAGGCTGGCGCATCTGGTAAAGAAGGAGGCGTACTGATGGAAAAGGTAAGGCTTACGGTATACAGGAGCAGTGGCGAAGGGCGCGGCAGATTCCAAGAGTTCTCTGTGCCATTCGAGGAAGGCATGACTGTACTTGGCGCCATGCGCTATGTAGAGCAGAATCTTGACACCACTTTAGCAGTAAGATGGAACTGCAAGGCAGCAAGGTGCGGATCCTGCGCGGCTGAGATCAACGAAAGGCCTGCACTTATGTGCAAGACGCGCGTGGAAAGCCTCGGAATGGACAGCACCATAACTGTAACTCCAATGAAGGCATATCCCAATGTAAGGGATCTTGTCAGCGACCCTACTGAGAACTTCGACATATCAGGCAGGATACCTGCATTCAAGCCGAAGAAGGGCCTGAAGAAGCCATGGGTATTCTACGAAAGGGATGTTGAGCGCTCGCAGGAATTCAGGCGGTGCATTGAATGCTTCCTCTGCCAGGACACATGCCATGTCGTCAGGGAGCATAAATCAGGGTATGTAGGACCAAGGCATGTCATAGAGGCCGCGGCACTTGACATGCATCCCATGGATGCGCTTAAAAGGCATGTCTACCTGAATAGAGAGGCAGGGCTCGGCTTCTGCAACATAACGAAGTGCTGCCAGGATGTCTGCCCTGAGCATATACGCATAACCGACAATGCAATAATACCTGAAAAGGAGCGCGGCGCAGACGTCTTCTACGATCCGCTTGTCTATGCTATAAAAAGGCTTAAAGGCGAGAATAAATGAGCTTGAAAAAGATAATCCCGCCTGAGTTCCTTGAGCCTAACTGGAGGCTCTGGTCGTTCGTACTGCTTATAGCGCTGGGCATACTTGCCCTCTTTGCATTCCCGATGAAAGGCTATGACGGCTATATAGACCCTTTCTATTCGCCCACTGTGGTTATACTCCCGCTTATAGGGCTTTTCAGGCTTACATGCTACGCCTTCAGGAAGTACTACCACAGGCATCTCTTTGGGCACCCGCCAGGATGCAGCGTATCGGAGCGCTTAAACGAGGCGAAGAGGGCCTACAGCGGCGAAACAGGATTTTTCAGGGTGGAGAATCTGCACAGGTACTTTATGTACTTCTCAGCCGCAATACTTCCGTTCTTCTTTTATGACTTTTACCTATCGCTCTTCTGGCAGCATTCCCTTGCCCTTAGGTTCGGGAGCCTTTTCATGCTTGCCGACACGCTTGCAGTTACCATATGGGTCTTCTCGTGCCATTCAGTAAGGCACATAATAGGCGGCAGGCTCGACTGCTTTAGCTGCACCTTTGCATCAAGGCTGGGTGGTTCCGTTTTCAAATTCCAGTCAAGGCTTAATGCCCGCCATGAAGCGCTTGCATGGGCAAGCCTTGCGCTCATTATAGCTGCTGACCTTTACATAAGGGCGCTTGCGGCAGGGCTTCCGCTTGATTTTACCATACTGGTGTTATGATGAAGTTAAAAAGCAGGTACAGGTATCCAATTTTCTTCGCCGGCTTTTTCATTATGGAGATCGCGGGCTTCCTTTTCAGGTATATGAAAGTCTCGCTGCATGCAACAGAGGCCCTTGTTGCACTGGGTTTTGCGCTCTTCCTCGCATCGCTTCTGCTTCCATGAAGTGTATACATGCTATCAATGCGCAAACCCAATACAATTTGCTGCGTATCGTATTTGTACGGATGATGGAATGAGATATAGAATCGAAAGGGATATTCTGGGAATGGTAAAGGTGCCCTACTATGCATATTACGGCTCTGAGACAGCCAGGGCAATCGGAAACTTCAGGATCTCGGGGCTTACCATACAGCAGGGGTTTATCAGGTCATACGCCCTGCTCAAGAGGTGCGCCGCCCTTGCAAATATGCGCGTCGGCAAGCTTGACGGAAAAAGGGGCAGGGCAATAATCAGGGCCTGCGATGAGGTAATGAGAGGCAGGCTGAATGATTTTCCCCTTGACATATTCCAGGCAGGGGGCGGCACAAGCACCAACATGAACCTGAACGAGGTCATAGCCAACAGGGCCATAGAGCTGCTTAATGGCAAAAGAGGCGATTACAGGATGGTGCATCCGAATGACCACGTAAACATGTCCCAGTCATCAAACGACACGTACCCTGCTGCAATATGCATGGCATCATACTTTGCAGTAAGGGATAGTCTACTTCCGTCATTGGACACGCTGCTGCATGAACTCAGGCTAAAGACGCGTGAATTCTCAGGCATAGTCAAGATCGGCAGGACGCATATGCAGGATGCTGTGCCCATAACGCTCGGGCAGGAATTCTCAGGGTATGCAGGAATTGTGGAAGAGGCTATCGAGGGCATAAGGCATGCACAGACTCTGCTGCTTGAGCTGCCCATAGGCGGCACAGCCGTAGGCACAGGCATAAACGCAGGCAGAGCCTATTCCAAGGCATTCATAGGCGAGCTCAACAAGGCCTCCAGGGCAAGATTTTACGTTTCAAGGCGCATGTTTGCAGTGATGCAGAACAGGTCTGCCGAGCTCTCGCTTGCCAATGCCGTCTCTGAGGCAGCGGTAGGCTTAGGCAAGATAGCCAATGACATAAGGCTGCTTGGCTCAGGACCGCGCGCAGGCTTAGGTGACATACTTATACCTGAGGCACAGCCCGGCTCATCGATAATGCCTGGCAAGATAAATCCCAGCATACCTGAGATGACAAATATGGTATGCTTCCAGTGCATAGGCAATGCAACTACTGTAAGGGAAGCGGTCTCTGCAGCGCAGCTTGAAATAAATGTCTTCGAGCCAGTGATAGCCTATAACCTTCTCTTCAGCTTAGGCATACTCACAAACGCCGCAGCTACATTCAGCAGGAAATGCATAAGTGGGGTAAAGGCCAACACTGCAAAGATACGCGAGGGCATTGAGATGGACCTTTCGATAGCCACAGCGCTGAACCCGTATATAGGATACAGCAAAGCAGCGGAGATAGCGAGAAAGGCCTACAGGGAGAACAAGAGCGTGAAAGAGGTCTGTATTGAGCTGAAGGTCATGGACAAAAAGAAGCTTGATGAAATCCTTGATGCGAGACACACGACATAATGCGCAGGCTATTCGTACCCCGTACAAAAGCCTTTTATATGTGTTGATTAATATATATAAATTATACAAAAAGTGTATAAAATGAATAAATTAATCAACATAGAAACCCTGCCTCCTGTGTTTGAGGTTAGGAAAATAATAGGGCTTTCGGGGGGAAAGATCACAAGGAGGGCCCTAAATTATTCTATTTCAAAGCTTCTTAGGGAGAAAAGGCTTATCAGGCTCAGAAATGGAATTTACTCGAAGGTAGGGGACATTTTTTATATAGCATACCGCCTGTACAACGGCTATATAGGCTTCTCTTCTGCACTTTACCTCTATGGGCTGAAAGAGGAGATTGAGGCAAACGTTTATGTTTGTATTACGTCTTCTGCAAAGCCGGGCAGGATTATGGGAAGACTCATTGTGCCTGTTAACATGGGCATCAATGCATATGGTGCATCGCTCATGGAACTTAGCGGAAGGGAGGTTCTTGTTTCAACCTATGCAAAAACAATCTTCGACATGCTCTCCAGGCCGAGATATGCAAATTATTTTGACATGTACAGAAGCATGAAATTAAGGCCCTTGGGGCATGATGAATGGAAAGAACTGTTGCATTATGCAGGGAATTCAAACATTACAGATATAAGAAGGATAGGATACGCCATGGAGGGAATTGCCCCAGGCTGGTTTATAAAAGAGCTTGGCTTATTAAGCAAAAAAGGCTACAGGGCCTCTTTCTTCTTTAGGCACGAGGCAAAGAATTATAACGGCAAATGGGACATTTACGATAGTCTCTATATTAGGAGGTGGGCGGATGCCGTTTAACTTCGACATTGATGCGCTTTCTATAGAAACAGGCATAAGCTCGGAGAAGCTGTCAAAGAATATCATAGTATACACTGCAATGTCGACTGTATTTCCGCTTCTTGAGATATCAGGGTGTGAAGTAGGACTATTCGGGGGCACAGCCTTGAATATGATCTATTTTGGCAAGAAGCAGCGCCTTTCATACGATCTCGATATTTTTTCATATTCGGCTTCAGCTCTGTCTATCTTGAAAAAGGCAGGGGCGAAGGTGAAATATTCAGGCATGATGCCTGCAAATATGAAAAGGCCTTCTGCGAGGCTTGATTACAGCGGCGCGGTGATCGATCTTGTAAACGCGGAGAAGGGCATGGAGAAGCCGCAGAAAAGGCAGGCATACAGTATTCTTTACTATTACAGACAGCTTATTCCGCCTGTAGTTGTACCTTCCTATTCCCTGGAATACCTGCTTGCGGAGAAGACCATGGCCCTGCTTGATAGGAATGAATTAAAGGATATATATGACACATGGATCGGCTGCAACCTCATAGAGGATACCCCGAAATATGCGAGATACCTTAGAGCCATTGCAAAAAAGAGAGATATAAAGGACATTGCTGCATATGCAGATTACCGCATAGCACATATGCTAAACAACATAGATTATTATGAAAAGAAAGATATAGAGACAATAAATAAGGCAAGTGCATTCATAATGCTTAAAAGCATCAGAACATTTCTTGATGCAATGATATAGTATTTATGCTGCCTCCCCGAAGATGTTTGAGATGACTATGGAAGGCTTGTAGACTATAATGTCATCATATCCTTCACCTATGCCAAAGAAAAGAACAGGCACGCTTGTCTCGCTCAGCACAGAAAGCGTGTTGCCGCCTTTGGCATCGCAGTCCAGCTTGGTGAGTATCACGCCGTCAAGCCCTGTATCCTCGTTGAACTGGCGCACCTGCTCAAGAAGCGCATTGCCTGCTATGCCTTCACCAACGAAGATTTTCAGGTCGGGCTTTGCGACCCTCACCATCTTCTTTACCTCTTCCATGAGACTTTTGTTCGTTTCCTGCCTGCCTGCACTGTCTATAAGCACTATTTCTATAAAGTGGGCCTTGGCATTGGCTATCGCATCAAAGGCCACGCTGGCGGGATCTGCGCCGTATGCACCTTTTATGACGTTTATACCCAGCCTGTTGGCATGGTGAACCGTCTGCTCAACAGCCGCGGCCCTGAACGTATCACTTGCAGAGAGAAGGCATGTGAAGCCGTTTTTAAGAAACATATGAGCTATCTTGGCCATCGTGGTTGTCTTGCCTGCGCCATTAGGCCCGAGAAAAAGTATTTTGAACGGAAGATGGCCGTCACTGCGCGCCCTTTTTGCTAGGTCTATTATGTCTATGCTGCTGCCTCTGTTTAGCAGCTCTGTGAGCGCATTCTTCAATATGTTCGTTACCTGCATGTCTATGTCCTTGATGGAGAGCTTCCTCCCAATCATATCTTTCCTCATATTGTCTACAATCTTTTCGGCCACATCATAGTTCACATCAGACTGTATAAGGGATAATTTCAGCTGCTCCAGAAACGGCTCAAGGTCGTTTTCGCTCACACTTACCTCGCGCAGTATCGCACCCTTCAGCTTAGTGGCGAATCCCACCTTTGGTTGCTCCTGCTTTGCCTCTGCATGATGCTGCACGCGCATGCCTGTCTTATGCCCTGTTTGCAGTGGCACCTCGTCGCTTTTTATTCTTTGAAGAGGTTTATGCTGCGGCTTAGGTTCAGGCGCATGCCCTCCCTTTTGGGTTATGATAGCGTTCTCTTTTGCTTCTGTTATGGCCTTAGGCTCTGGTGAAGGTTCAGGCTCTTTGCGGCTTATGGCATTCTCTCCCTTGTGGCGGGCATAACTAGCCTGGGCTTTTACTTCATGCACTGCTTCTTTGACTTCGGCCTCTTTTGCGGCCTCTGCACCGGCTTCCTCCTCCTCTTTTTTTGAAAAAGACTCTATAAAGCTTGAGAACTTCTTCTTAAGCCCTTCGAACATCTGAAAACCTACTGCTGCAGAGCCGCAAGCTGGTAGGATATGCCAATAAGCTCGCCTTCAAGCCTTTGCTTCTCTGCTATGAGTTTTCTGAAATCCTCCTCCTGTCTGGACATGTTCTTTGACAGGAATGACCTTGCATCGTCTATGCCCTTTTCAATGAAATAGCCTGCGCCAACATACGTTATGACATTCTCCATTGATTTTATGCTGGCCTCTATGTATGTGCCTCCTTCGCCGCTGATAAGCACCTTTGAGCCCTCGATCTTCCCTGTACTATTAAGTATGCTCATATTACGCTCTATTGCCGCTATGGTGAAGGAGTATGTTGCGATTTCGCTCTCGAGAGCATCATACTGCTGCATATAGATTGACTGTAAGTACCTGAGCTGCATGACTGCATCCTCTGCGGCTTTTTTCTCGTCTGGCATAATATTTACCCTTATATCATACTAGTTGTATTTACTCAACAGAGGTTTGTGACATCCTACTATGTTGATTTGACTGCAGCAGGACGCCGCAGTCAATAATACTTCCAGGTTAACTCACATCTCACCTTACAATCTTTTATACCTTTACACCACATTCATAATGCTCTACTACTATGTTAATTCCTCCGACCTAGCGGCAAGAGCCGCAAAGTCAGAATATGTTACGGGTTAATCATTTATCACCATGTGTTTATTTAAATCTTCATTACTTTTTATTACCAACCAAACTACTATTCACCATCCATTGTGGTACTCTGACTTACATCCATTGAAGGGGTGCGTTAGACTATCCAAAGTTCTCATTGGAACATGTGAAACGAAAACGTCACCTCTCCATCTCTTTCATCGGTCGTGGTATTCTTCATCCCTCTTGAGCATCCAATATATGATCCGCAATAGTCTCTTCACGACGGCAATTTTTGCCTTCTTCTTTCCTATGCGATATTTGTTACCATCATACCAATATGTCACCACAGAACCTTTACTGAAAATTACATGGATGTTGGCACACTGCAATATAGAGATCAAGTACAGTATGTGCATCGGTTTTGTCCGTCTTTTTTCCAGATTCAGGCCTTGTAGAAATCCTCTATTCAACGTAAAGACCGAAGGGTTTTAACCCTTCGGTATGTCTATTATTTGGCGACAGACATGGAAAAGAATAGGGAATCTAGATATAAGAAATTTATTGACCTTTGCAGGATACCTGTGAAACGGCTCCTGAAAGAGTACTCGAACAAGTTTTCGAAGAAGGACTTTACGCAACACCAGTTGGCGATATCGGTATGCCTCATGGCGTATGAAGATAAAGTTTACAGGGATGTACCAGATTTCCTGTTCGAACTGAGAGAATATCTTGGTTTCATTGATAAGGTGCCACACTTCACGGCCTTGCAGAAGTTTCTACGACGTATATCGTTGAGACTATTGGACTTCATACTTCAGAAAACCTACGAGGCGTTTTTCCAGGCAAAGGCAGCAAACATTGGCATAGACTCTACAGGTGAAAGGACTTCTCACGCATCAAACCACTACATAAAGAGAATGAAGAGAAGGAGCAAACGAAAGGACTATCTCAAACACTCGATATCCGTTGATACGGACCAACAGGCAATTATCGCCGCAATAGACCGACGTTCTGATGCAAATGACAATGTTGACTTCGAACCTCTAGTAGAAAGGAGCCGCAGAGTTGTGCCATTGAAGGATGTGACAGCAGACAAAGGATACGATTCTGAAGAACACCACAGATTTGTAAGAGAGGACATCGGCGGAAAGTCGATAATACCTTTGCGATGGGAAGGTACGCCAGTAAGTAGAACGAAAGGAAAATACAGAAAGAAACTACGAAAATATTTTCCAAAGAAACGGTACCACAGAAGGAGTATAGTCGAGACAGTAAACTTCGTAGAAAAGACAAAGATGGGCGATGAACTTACCAGCAAGAAGTGGTGGATGAAGAAAAAGGAGCAGAGATTGAAGGACATTGCCTACAACATATATCGATACATGAAGGTCAGCAGTAATGCATTGTTTGTGTCGACGGTAGGTTTTCTGCACTTTTTCCTGCCTAGTAGGATATCGCCGAAAACTTCATGAAAGGATTTCTACAGCGCCCAGATTCATTCAATTTCGTTTGTGAAGGGTTTGCCACTTTTATGACATTACACCTTTCTACAAGATAGTCGTAAAGGCCGTACCAAATGCCACATGCCTCCATCACGACGTTCAGGTATACTTTAGGTATGCCCGAAAGAACCGTTCCACTGCTTCTTCAGTGCACGGAATCTTCACCTCCTCGATCACGTTCTTATTCTCGTCTATCATAGTGGCGTATATCCACTTCGTTCCCAGATCCAGTCCGACATAGTATTGTTGGTCCATAGAGACACCAGTTAAACATTAAACCGATGTCCA
>JAJYIA010000053.1 GCA_021796295.1 Microcaldota archaeon | reverse complement strand
TGAACAGCGCATTGACCCTGTTGACATCATACCCCTCAAACGCATCTGTGACCTTTTCTATCAGGCTGTTCAGCCTTGAGAGTATCCATGCGTTCTCCGCAGCCATGCCTGGCTTATGCCTTATTGCAAGGCCTTTTTCAGCATATCCTGCTGCTGAGGCGTATTCATCAAAGAGGTTGAAGATGTTGTATAATATGCTCAGTGTCTTCTCTGCCTCTGCTATCTCCTCCTTCTTGAACTGGAGGTCAAGCCACTGAGTATGGCTTGAGCACCAGAGCCTGAAGGCGTCTGCGCTCGTGAGCTTGAGAAGCTCTGCTATCGAGATGTAATTCCCGAGGTGCTTGTGCATCTCCCTTCCGTCTTCGGCTATGAGCATGCCGTCTATGACAACATGCCTGAACGGGCTTTTTCCGCTGAGCATTACGCTGCTCTTCAGCATGTACGAGAACCAGCCCCTGAGCTGGTCCTTGCCCTCGAGTATGAAATCTGCAGGAAATAGGCCTTTGAATTCGTCCTCGGAGAGGCTTGCCCTGAATGCCACCCCCGAATCGAACCATACGTCTGAAACATCGTCTACCCTATCCATATCCTTGCCGCACTCGCATTTCAGCCTTATGCTGTCTATATAGGGCTTGTGCAGTTCCTTCAGAGAGTCAAATACCTGGATGTCGCTGCATTTATCCTTCAGCTCGGCCTTGGAGCCTATCACCTCCTGCCTTCCGCACCCTGTGCATATCCATATCGGGAGCGGCGTTGCCCAGTACCTCTGCCTTGATACGCACCAGTCCGGCGAGCCCTCAAGCACACTTTCCTGCCACTTCGCTGCCTCTTCAGGGTGCCACATTACCTTTCTGTTCTCGCTTATAAGCCTTTTCCGCATCTTTTCAACGCTGAAGAACCACTGCTTCGTTGCCCTGTATATGAGCTTTGTATTGCACCTCCAGCAGTGTGGATAGCTGTGAAGAAGAGTGCCGGAGTTGAGCAGCGAGCCGCTGGCCCTTAAATCATCAAGCACCATTGCATTCGCCTGCTCCGGCACACTGAGCCCTGCGTACTTGCCTGCTTCATCAGTATAATGGGAATGAGTGTCAACAGGCGAGAATACAGGCAGAGAGTGCTCCCTGCCTACTGCATAGTCCTCGAATCCGTGCCCCGGCGCAATATGCACAAGTCCGCTTCCCTCATTTGCAGAGACGAGCCTTTCTGTAAGTATGATCCTGTGGTGCATCCTGAACCCATGCTGCTTCGGCACCTCCTTTTCCAGAGGGTGTATGTAACATATGCCTTCCAGTTCGCTTCCGTAGAATTCCTCCTCTATGACTGCGCTCTCTCCGAGCATGGCAACAAAGGGATCAAGCCTCTCCTTTGCAATTATCATGCTTTTGCCTTCTATGCTGGCCTTGACATATAACACCTTCGGGTTGGCAGCCACTGCTATGTTTGCAGGAAGCGTCCATGGCGTCGTTGTCCATATGACAAGGTATGCATCTCCGTTCAGCCTTATCCTCGGCTTTGATTCCTTGCTGTCTATCTTAAATGCCACAAGAATAGAGGGATCCCTTTCATCCGCGTATTCGACTTCGAGCGAGCCCTGCGCAAGCACAGTCTCGCACTTCGGGCAGTAGAGCATGGGCCTGAGCCCTGAGTAAAGATAGCCTTTCTCACTTGCCTCCTTGAATATGCCCCAGGCCCTTTCAATGAATCCATCGTTGTAGGGCTTGTATGCGTTCGCAAAGTCAAGCGAGACCCCGAATCTTATATAATCACGTTCCATCTTCGGTATAAGCGAGTCCACGTATTCCCTGCAATATCTGACGAAGTTTTCTACGCCTATCTTTTTCTCTATGTCCTGCTTCGAGCCTAATTTAAGCGATTCCTCCACCTTGTGCTCTATCGGAAGTCCGTGCACATCAAAGCCTGCCCTGTCATGCACGTTATAGCCGCACATCCTTCTGTACCTTACGAAAATATCCTTGACTACCTTGACCCAGATCTGGCCCGGGTGCAGCTCTCCTGTGACGTACGGCGGGCCGTCGAGGAAGTAGAATCTCTTCCCGCTACTCTTCGCATTCTTCACCTTTTCAGGTATGCCGTGCTCTCTCCAGTATGCAAGGATGTCCTCTTCAATTGGTTTCAAGTCAAGCATGTGACCACTGCCTATCTCAGCGTAAATTGCAAAATTTCTATGTCTTTATCTCTGCAAGTGATGGATGCACAATTCTATACGTGCATATTTATATAACTCCATGCAATAAATAAATATCCATCCCTTTCTGAATCCATTCTTCCAGCCATGCTGCACTCAAACTAATAAATATATACCCTTCATGTTATCTGGTGCAATTGTGAGGTCTGCAGACGCAGCAACGCTTTTCAGGGCGATTCTTGCCATTCTCATAGCCTATATGATAATAGCAAAACTAAATCCCCTTATTATAATAGTTCTCATAGCTGTCACCCTGGCGCTAGACGCCTTCGACGGTTATTTGGCTGTAAGGTCTGTAAGCAAGGGGAAGGTAGGCCTTGCCGCCTATATAAGGTATGCGATCGGAGAGCGCAAATCCTCTGCGTATGTGAAGCAGTTCAGGCAGAAGGTTTCATCGCATTCAAAATTCGGTCCCAGGATGGACATAGCAGGAGACAGGGTTGTAGAATACGTCTTCTGGATAACCTTCGCATATCTTCACATGATACCTCTCTTTGTGCTCTTCATAGTTGTTGTAAGGCACTCCTTTGTCGATGCAGTGATGGGTTCCAAAGGCACCTCCTCCAAACTCAGGACTGGATTTGCAAAGGCCGTATACTCCTCAAGCATAGGCCGCGGCGGAATAAACATCGTAAAGTTCGCGGCCTTCTCCTACCTCGCACTTGCGTATATCTGGGGCTATCCGATAATTGTGGGTTATGCTCTTGTCGCGCTGCTTCTCGCATACATAGTGCTGCGCGGCGCAGCCGAAGTCTACGAAAGCATTGCATAATGCTTCAAAAACTGAGGCGCTCATGGCCATGAAAAATTCTCCGTTCTATTATGCCTTTGAAGCTTGAGGTCCATACTGTGCAGGCCTGGGCACTGCCGACCTATAATAATTTAGATGTTTTCTTGGTCAATTATTATAATGGAATCAGGAAGGCCTTATATAAGCGTAATAATACCTGCACTTAACGAGGAAAATTACATAATGCATC
>JAJYIA010000052.1 GCA_021796295.1 Microcaldota archaeon | reverse complement strand
CTTTGACTTCTCGGCATACATCGCCTACTTCTTCGCTGTAGGCGTTGCTGCGCTTGTCATCTATGCAGGCTACTACAGGAGGAGCAATCAAAAGATAGTCAATGACTTCTTCGCATACGTGGATAAAGGCAGAGGAAGGCATGGATCCATGCGCAAGCATATTAGATCTTTTTGGATTTCATGCAGGGTTTTTCACTTCAGCAGGCCCTTTTTGTAAAAGAGGAAGTAGCTCACTATGATGAAGTCTATTATTATTGCTATGTGCATGACAGTGCAGTATATGCATATGGCCCTGATTACAAAGAACTCAAGGAAGAGAAGATAGGGTATTATGAGAAGGCCCATGAATCTCCAGAAGAAGAGGAGCCTTAAAGAGAGCTTGGACAGGCTGTCGCTCCCTAGGCTGACAATGAGTATAAGAAAAAGATTTATTATAAACCAGAGGGCGGCGAAGGCATCAAGGGGTATGCCGTGTATGCTGGAGAAGGGGCTTGAAAGGACCCTATTGCAGTCTATGGCAATGGTGTTTGGATTAGAGGAGGAAGATGCTCCGCAGAAGGGAAGAGGCTGATGAAGTACGTCAAAGAGATAAAGCACAGTAAGGGAGGACCAGAGCCCAATCAGTGACATGGCTATGAGTATCAGAAACTTTATGCGCGTTACTCTCATAGAATCCAGATTTGAAGATGCTTATCTGGAGTCAAGCATCTTATTGTAGCGCCTGGGCTGCCTGCCCTTCCAGGAGCCCCTGTGATAAACGTAGGATGCAAGTATGGGCAGCGCTATGGTCGCCTCTGAATAGACCATCTGCGTGTTGGAAGTATCGACCTTTCCCCAGGAATGCGCCTCCTTGAGGGTAGAGCCGGAGAGGCCGCCGTCACGTTCATCGGCAACGGTTATCTGCACTGCATACTTGTGCATGGGCGAAGGCTTTCCAAGAACGTCTGCGGCAACGACAACATCCTGCGCGAAATTCTTAGGAACACCGCCGCCTATTATAAGAAGGCCTGTTTCCTTCGCGGCGATCTTTAGCTTGGTAAGCTCAAGGAAGTCCTTTGCCGAGTCTATGGATACATGGTGCTCAGGATTCTCATACTGGTGCTTTATGAGGCCGAAGCCTGCGCTTGAGTCAGAAAATGCAGGCACGAAGATGGGAACATCATGTCTGTATGCGGAGAGCACAACAGACTCTGCAGACTTATTAGATTTCTCAAGATATCTGCCCATCTCCATGAGGAATTCGCGTGAGGAGTAGGGCTTGTAGGGCATGTCCTTCGCAATCTCGGCAACAGTGTCGTCGCATATGCGAAGCTCGTCCTCGTCTATATATGTATCATAAATCCTGTCTATATGCCTGCTGCGCAGCTCTTCGTCGTCTATGAGAGAGGTGCCGGCATAATGCGAGAATCCGAGAGCCTCGAAGAAGTCCTGGTCAACCATTATTGCTCCTGTAGAGACTATCGCATCTACCATATTCCTCTCCAGCATGTCGTATACGATCCTTTTAAGGCCTGCGCTGAAAAGGGAGCCGGCAAGGCAGAGTATGACACTGCACTCTTTGTCCTTGAGCATAGACTCGTAGACGCGTGCAGCGTTGGAAAGGTTACGTGCCTGGAAGGCCATGCCTGAGAACGCATCGACAAGAGAGAGTATGTCATGCGTCTCAATGCCTATATGCCTTACCTTTTTTGAAAGATGACTGCCCTTTGACATTTTGTCCGCCATGAAAAAACCTGAAAAGCATAAGCATGTGCTGATTCTCTTATATGCCGTTCATCTTTATATAGTTTTTGCAAATTGCCTTAAGACTAAGGATTGCTGTGTTGAATAAATAATCGACGACAATTTTCGAGGTAAAAAATCATGGAAAAATCAGCTTTGATGAGAAAAAGTGACATATCTGGCAAAAACGAGATTAACGAGGGAAATATTCATTCAACAGACCAACTAAGGATAGAATGCAGCACCTGCGGCGCCGTTGAAGCCATTGTTTATATTGCCGACAACTGTGTTCGTGGCAGTGCTGATAATCACTACATTGCTCCAGTTCGTCACATATGCAAATGAGCCGTCAGGAGAAATGGCTATACCCCAGACTCCGGATACGCCTGTGGCAGCCGTGCCGACAACTGTGCTTGTTGCGGTGTTTACTATAACCACATTCCCGCTGCCCTCGTTAGAAACGTATGCGAATGAGCCGTCATTGGAGAATACAGCCCCGTCAGGTGCATTGATGCCCTGCGTTATTGCATCGACCACAGTGCTTGTTGCTGTGTTTATTATAACCACATTGTTGCTGCCCTCGTTAGCAACATATGCAAATGTGCCCGATGGAGAAAAGGCTACGGCATATGGAGAACTAAAGCCTGAGGTAATGGCTCCTGTCACAGTGCTTGTTGCTGTGTTTATTATGACTACGTTGTTGCTTCCGTAATTCGTGACATACGCATAGGTGCCGCTAGGTGAAAAGGCAACTGCGGTAGGATAGTTAAAACCTTGCGTCATTGCCCCTGTTATGGTATTCGTAGCCGGATCGAGTATAAGGACATTGCCTAAGCCGGGATTGCCCAAGAGGTTTGTAATGTAGGCGCGGCTCCCGTCAGAGTATATGGCAACGCCTTCAGGATCATTAAAGCCAGAAGTGATTGCATCTACGACAGTATTTGTTGCAGTGTTTACTATCACTACGTTGCCCTTTGTCGTGCCTACGCCGGCATAATTCGTCACATAGGCATAGGTTCCAGGGGCAGAATAAGAAGTGCCTTGGCCTGATAATTGCGATGGAAAGCCCTCATGTGTGGCGATCTTCGCTGTTATCGTGCCTATATTGGCATAAAGGCCTGATTGTACACCGTGGTTATAAACGACCCAGAGTTGGCCCGTAAAGGTGGTGCCAAGGTTGTTTCCGGCTACAGGGCAGCTGAAGACAAGGCTTTTCTCCTCGCTCGGCTGCAACGATGTAGGGGTTATGCTTACAATGCTTGAAGGTGCGGATGCATTTGATGAACAGCCTATGCCTGTTATGGTCATTGGTGAGGAAGTGCCGAAGGTCACAAGAAGATTGCCTGTAGTGTTAAGCACAGGGCTCTGGCAGAGGTAGCCTGATGAAGCTGTGCATGTAGTAGAGGAAAAGGAGGCATTGTTGAAGGTGCCGAGTGCGAAGAGCGCACCAAGGACTATGGCTATGATCAGTATAGACCAGCTGTAGGTCATGAGGTATTCCATGGCGCTCTGTACATGCCCTACAGGCCCGCGCCCAACCCTTCTCCTGAGACCTCTTGATGCTTTTCCAGTCATAAAATCCTAAATTCCCAGATTTTTAGGCACTATGACATCTAATCCTTCTGCCATCTCCCTCTGCTCCTTTGTCGGTTCACTGACAATGATCTCATTATCATATACT
>JAJYIA010000018.1:2983-17424 GCA_021796295.1 Microcaldota archaeon | reverse complement strand
TTGAGCGTATTGTATATATCGCTTCTGCTGAGCCTCCTGAGCATTTCCGACTTGCTTGCCTTCAGCGTCTTCACAAGCGCATACGGATACGTGCGCTTCTTTCCTATCATCTTAAGAAGCCAGATGTTTATAAGGCCGTGACGGAATGCATTGTATATGTAGTTATCAACATTGATACCGACGCTTGTTGCGCATCTCATCGAAACATCAGATAGTCTAAATTTATAATAATCTAATATTATACTATATGCATACAAGTATTTAAATATAGCGCATTCAGGTGGTTTGCTCATAAACCTCGGGAGGAGTGCCATTATCTCGTACGATGCAGATAAGAAATTCAATGACACAGACGCAATACAGTTTTACAGACATCTGCTCTCACCCGCATAATGCAGCGTCGCTTAGAAGAAAGGCTTTTTAACATTCTGTGCCAAGTATATTGTATCTGTGGTTTTTATGCTTAATTACGAGGAGATAGAGGCGAAGTGGCAGACGGCATGGAAAGCCTTTGCGGTATTTGAAGCTGATGTCAGCAACAAGGAGCCCTATATGGTTACGGCTGCGTTCCCTTATGCAAACGCGCCGCAGCACATGGGCCACCTGAGGACATTCGGCACCGCGGACGTTCTTGCGAGATATGAAAGGATGAAGGGCCGCAACGTCCTCTATCCCATGGCATTCCACGCCACAGGCACCCCCGTACTTGCGTTTGCAAAGCGCATAGCAAACAATGACAAGGAGCTCATAGACGAGCTCAAGGAATTTGAGGTTCCTGACTCTGAGATAAAGAAGATGACAAGTCCGGAGTACATAGCTGAATATT
This sequence comes from Microcaldota archaeon, assembly GCA_021796295.1. GTDB lineage: Archaea > Micrarchaeota > Micrarchaeia > Micrarchaeales > CABMGC01 > JAJYIA01. The sequence goes on along the minus strand of JAJYIA010000018.1, from coordinate 16,598 downwards.
TCATACGCGAGATAAAGCACGGCATGGAAAGGGCAGGATACAGCATAGACTGGCGCAGGAGCTTTGTCTCGACAGACGCGCATTTCAGCAAGTTCATAGAGTGGCAGTTCGGCATACTTGACAGGGCGGGCTTTATAACAAAGGGCAGGCACGCCATAGGCTGGTGCCCGAACGAGAACAATGCTGTGGGTATGCATGACACAAAGCATGATGTAGAGCCAGAGATAGAGGCCGAGACCGTCGTGAAGTTCAAGGTTGAGGATGAAAATGCATACATGCTCTGCACAACCTTCAGGCCCGAGACCACATACGGCGTGACGAATATCTTTGTTGACGCTGCAGGCAGGTATGCGATCTGCAGCATGAACGGCAGCAAAGAGCAGTATTACATTTCAAAGAGAAGCATCGAAAACCTGAAATACCAGATGAAGTTAGAGGTGCTGCACGAGGTAAGTGCAGCCGAGCTGCTTGCGAAGAGGTGCAGGAATCCAGTTTCAGACACTATGCTGCCTGTGCTCCCTGGATTTTTTGTAAAGGATGACGTAGGCACGGGCATAGTGATGAGCGTTCCTGCGCATGCACCGTTCGATTACGCAGCCATTGAAAGGCTCAAGAAGGAGGGCCATGAAATTGGTGACATGAAACCAATAGCCGTACTTGAGATAAAGGGCTCTGAGGGCAAAGGCATTCCTGCGCCAAGGTACATAAGCGCTACGGCCAACAGCGGAAACGAGTTCGAGGCGCTTGAGAAGGCGACAAAGCTCGAATACAAGGAGGAATCCCACCTCGGCATAATGACAATAAAGGGATACGAAGGCATGCCGGAGCCAAAGGCGAGGGAGAAGATAAGGTCAGAGCTGATAGGCAGCGGAAAGGCCCTTGAGCTCTTTGCCATTGCAAACGAGGAGCCGGTATTCTGCAGGTGCGGAGAACGCGTGCTTGTGAAGGTGGTTGACGACCAGTGGTTTCTGAATTACGGCAGCAGAGAGTGGAAGGAGAAGACAAGGAAGGCCCTTCAGAATGCGAGGATACTGCCTGAGAAGACAAGGAAGGCGTTTGAGTCTGCGCTGGAATGGATAAATCTAAGGGCGGTGGCAAGGTCGCAGGGCCTCGGCACTAAACTCCCTTTTGACAAATCAAAGATAATCGAATCGCTTTCAGACTCTACAATATACATGGCCTTTTATACAATAGCGCACTTCGTTATGGGAACGGAGCCTGAAAAGCTTAGGCCGGAGTTCTTCGACTATGTTTTTCTAGGCAAAGGCGAGGCCGAAGGGGTTTCAAAGGCCACCCGGATAGATTTCGGCATTCTGAACAAATGCAGGGAGTCTTTCACGTACTGGTATAGGCAGACGTCAAGGCATTCGGGCCCTGACCTGATCTTCAATCACCTTACCATGTACATATTCAACCATGTCGCAGTCTTTGATGAGATGTATTGGCCAAAGCAGATAGTCGTAAACGGAATGGTGCTGAACGAGGGCGAGAAGATGAGCAAGAGCCTCGGCAACATAATACCCCTGGCGTCTACCGTAAAGAAGTACGGCGTTGACCCGCTAAGACTGGCGGTCATTGCAGGCGCAGACCTCTTCAGCGATTCAGACTTCGGCGAGAAGGCCGTCAATGGCGTAGGGGAGCGCTTCGAATACCTTTACAGCATATGCAAAGGCATAGCGGGCAGCGAGGCCGGAGGACTAATGCAGATAGACTACTGGCTTTATTCAAAGCTTGGAAGGAAGGCAGTCGAGGTGGCAAAGGCCATGGAGAATCTAGAGCTCAGGTATGCCTCAACACACCTGCTCTACAACACAGTCCTTGAGCTTAAGCACTATTTTGCAAGAGGCGGAAAGAACGGAGTGGTGCTTAAGGATTACATCTCTGCAGTGACATTGATGCTTCAGCCCATAGCGCCGCACATCTCAGAGGAATTTTGGCACATTATTGGCAATACAACACTTGCCTCATTGGAGAAATGGCCCGAGCCTGACGGATCTATGATAAGCGACTCAATAGAAGAGGCGGAGGACCTTGTAGATTCAACTATTTCAGATGCAAAGAGCATAGCTGAGATAATGAGGAAAAAATCAGGCAAGGCCCCTTCAAAGATAAGGGTTATAGTTGCCGAGCAGTGGAAGCGCGAGTTCAACAATGCGCTTGCAGAGAACAAGAAAATCTCGAAGGCGATCGAGGCAGCTGTGAAGGCGGGAGCAGAGAAGCAGAAGGCCGAGAGGTATGCAGGCATCATGGCGAAGAAGGTCAATAGCACAAGGGCCTCGGCGGTTTCAGAGGAAGAAGAATACTCTGCGCTAGTCGACGCCAGGCAGTATATGGGAAATGCCCTTGACACAGAGGTAATGATAGAGACAGAATCAAAATCAAGTTCCGCAAGGGCCGAGAAGGCGCAGCCGCTCAAGCCGAGCATAGACATTACGTCATAGTCATAGTCCTAGTTCGAACTTCAAAACAGCCTGCTCCTGATAGCTACTGTACAGAACCAATTCTACTGGATGCATTTGCTATCCAAGCGAGGATAACGGAGCATAATATACATTATCCAAACCCATGGTTGAAATCAAGCCCCCTACATGCTGTGCCTGTCTGCATCTCAGCCGCATAAGGATATGTGGATGCCGGTACAACATACTATCTTAAATATAAACATAAAAGGCATTTTATATACGGCGGCGCGGTATGCCAAAGCCTTCCGCACGCAGGCAATGCCGCGTCAGATATCAACCACCACCTTAACCGAATAGCCGTTTTTTGTTTTTTTAATCTTCATGCCGTGTGGTGTTACAGCCTTTATGCCGAGAAGAACGGCATCAAGCCCTGCCTCTTTATGGTACAATGCGCCATTCAGCGTCATTTCATGCGGCATGGTTTTCAGCGAAGATACCCTGAAAATGAACGCCTTTACAGAATGTATGTCTATCTTTGAAAGTATGTCCTGCAGGGTGAACCAGAGCAGATTTTCAGGGGTATGCGCATGCTCTGAGATGCGTATGGCCTTTGCAGGTTTTTTGACGCTTTCTATCTTCTTCACATCGAACATAAGGCATAACATGGCGTATGCAGCATTTTCTATAAGCTCTGCCATGTCTTTGCCGTAGGCTATGAACGACGCATCCGCAGTGTGCGGCACATACCTGAAGCGCTTCCTCCCCATCGCATCCCTATTAATTGAATGGCAAGAAATAAAGCATTAGCCATAGCATGCAGTTTTGGCTTTGCTGTGCAGGGGCCTCTGCCGCGGATCAGGAGCAGCAGGCCGACACAGCCAGGAAAGGCTATATAGGTTTAGTTATAAATAAGAGAATCAGCGCCCTGTGAAGAAAAGAGTAACTGCTGAAGCATGATGAAGCCTATATCGACGGAGGACGCTGCATGAAACCCATGCGGAGTATGATGTGTATGAATGTGGTGTTGAAGCGCCTGGCAGGAGACAAGGCCGCGCACAGCATTATTCTTCTGGCATTTTTAATAGGGATAGCGCTCTCCACATCGTTTTACATAACGCCCCAGGTCATAAGCGACACCGACCCTTCCACGTATGTGATAGTGCCAATGCTGATGCTGCCGCTTTTCGCGCTTTTTATGCTCAAGAAAGATATAAGGCCAGATGCAGCAGCAAAGGACGTTGCATTTGGAATACTCTTATTCGCCGCGTTCCTTCTGGCATTTGCATACACCAGGGTCTACTTTTCATACCTCTTCATGGCATATAGGATTGACATGCTATTATTTCCTGTGCTTATGGCTGCGATGATAAGCACTATCTACGGGGTTAAGAACGTAAAGCACTTCTCGCTTCTTCTGGTTTATGCACTGCTTGCATCGCCTGCCCTGACAGCGCCGCTTCTAGCGCTGAACAAGGGCTTCGCAGTTGCGAATACGCTTGTAGTATACGCAATAGTAAAGGCGTTTGTGCCTTCTGCATTATACCTTGCACCAATAACAATCAAGGCCAATGGCTATTCAGTAGGCATAGGGGAGACCTGCGCAGGCATAGGCGTGCTTATTTCAATATTCCTCTTTCTAGGGCCACTTGCTTACCTCTACAGCGGCAAAAGGCCCAGAAAGTGGCTCTGGCTCTTCAGCGGGTTTGCCCTTCTGCTGGCATTCAACCTTGCGCGCATGGCAGGCATAGCCGCAGAATGGATAATAGGAGGGCCCAGCAGCGCGCTCTCTGTAGTGCATCTCTTAGCTGGCGTCGTCCTCTTCTACCTCAGCATAATAATCATGGTGCTGCTTGCAGGAAGATACGGGCTTTCGCTGGGTCTTAGGCACGAAAGCAGGAAGAGGAGGCAGGGACTGCAAACAAAATGTGCGGCGCTATGGGCAAGGGGGATAGCTGCAGCGGCAATGGCCATTTTATACGTTGTTGCAACGCTTAATTATGCAGGCGCATACCGCGTCTCTGCATACTCAATGGAGAATTATGCGAGATTCAATGCCTCAAACCAGAGCATGCAGGATTTCATAGGCGGCATTGCAAGCGATAAAGGCTTCGTTGTTGTCACAGAGAGGATGGCAAACAGCAGCAGCGAGACCATAATACTAAGCAACCGTACATTTAATGCAACTGCGCCCATAGCCCTTTACATTGCACCGTTATATGAAGGGTTCCCTGCGCTAAGCAGGAATGAAAGCCTCAGGGGAAGCATGGCGTTCATGTCAAATAACAGCATAACGGCATACGTATACGACATTATCTCAAACGGCACAGAATTTATGGTATACCATACGGCATTGCCTTATAAGATAGGCACCGCCTACACCGTACTCAATATCTTTGCGATTGTGCCTGCATCCGAGGCAAGAGGAAAGGCGTGCGGTTCATACAATGTATTATATTCGGCGGTCTTCAATGCAGTGAATATGCATTTATACAGCGTCAGCGAAGACGATGCTATAGAAAGCGCGTACTGCATGCTGGGCAGCGTTGTGAGGGCATGAAAAGGGAATATTCGGCAGGTGCAATAATATACAAAAATGGCAGGGAGGGCATGCGCTTCCTCTTTCTCATAAAGGAAGACGGGGATTGTGATGTGCCGAAAGGCCATATAGAGAAGGGCGAAGGCTCAGAGTCTGCGGCGCTCAGGGAGGTAAAAGAGGAAACAGGGCTCAGCATAAGCCTAATCAGGCACTTCAGCGTGTGGACATCGTATTTCTTTAGGCAGGAAGGCGAAACCATATTCAAGAAGGTGCACTTCTTTGCGGCAAGGGCCAGAAGCACTAAGATAAGGATCTCTTATGAGCATAAGGGCTATGCCTGGCTCGGCTTGCGAGACGCGCTTAAAAGGATAAGGTATGATGACCTTAAAGAGGTTATTGAGAAGGCTTACAGCTACATCTCAAGGTATGAGGCTATGGAGCGGCTTAACAATGAGTATGCTAAGATTCCAAAAGCACTGGGCAGCTGGAGCCTTAGCTGCAGGTTTGTGCCAGGCGAAGGCCCTCTTGATGCGCAGATCATGCTTATAGGGCAGGCTCCGGGGAGGTTTGAGGATGCAAGGCTCAGGCCCTTTGTAGGAAGGAGCGGCATGCTTCTTGACTCGCTGCTCGGCTCTGCAGGTATAAGGCGCGAATCTGCCTACATAACAAGCGTGGTGCAGTTTTTTCCGCCTGAAAACAGGATGCCGACTCAGAAGGAGATAAATGCCTGCCTGCCTTTCCTGAAGAGGCAGATAGAGATAATAAAGCCTGAGGTGCTTCTGCTTATGGGAAATGTGGCAAGCGGCGCCGTTGCAGGCATATCGAACGTGCAGAAGAGCCACGGCACGATTGCTGAAAGGCTCGGTTCTAAGTGCCTCATAACATTCCATCCTGCAGCTGCGCTGCGCTTCAGGAGCACGAAGGAGCTCATGGAAGGCGACATGAAGCTGCTCATGGGTCTGATGCCTAGGTTTCAGCCTGCGAAGCATACGAAGAAAAGAGGCAGAGTTGGTATATAAAGATATTGGTGGGCATATTTATGCTTCATGAAGGAGGGCCCGTAGCTCAGCTTGGTTAGAGCGCACGACTGATAATCGTGAGGTCATGAGTTCAAATCTCATCAGGCCCACTATGGCTCTTAGGGGTTATAGTTAAACGTTTGTTATTGTGCCTTCGGAAGCCTAGATTTTCAGCGTGGCCACTTCGCAGCCGATTTTAACCCCGACCACCACCGAGGCAACGTAGTGAGGGTCGTCGTCCGCATGGAGGTCGAAACGAGACTCGGCGGTACGGGCGAGGTGGTCCGAATGGATGAGCAGCAACAACGGATTGTCTCCTGGATAAACATGAACTGTCTTTTCTATGTCTCCTTTTCCTTCCGTAAGCTTGCCTTCGTTATTGGAGGTGTAATATCCTGATTCTTTGAGACCTTTTCCGCCCAGATAGAACCATCTGCCATTCAATTGTGCCATTAGTTCTGGGTTTCTGTATATGAGTACGAGTGCTTCCTGATAAGTCATAGGTCTTAGTCCGTTCTGCTTCAAAAGCGACATAGAATTGGCGTGATTCGTCTTGGTCTCGGATATGAATACAGTAGCGACTTCATTAAACTGCGTTTCAGGCCTCTGTTTAATTCCAAGCATTTTACCACACCACTATTGCGTCTTGGCTCATATAAAAAGGTTGTCTTTAGGGATAAAGTCAACTAAACGTCAGATTTAAATAGTAGCTATTCCTCATGGCTTTGCGATAGGTTTTTATTTCTTGGCTTTGTAGTTTAAAAGACCAGCAGAACACGTTGAATTTGGTTGGCATGAAAACCGAAAAGGGCATTGCCTATAAGCTGCAGAGCGCCATGGAATACCTCCTTACATACGGCTGGGCTCTCGTAGTCATAGCTGTAGTGCTTAGCGTGCTCTACAGCATGGGCTTATTCAGCACAAAGTCTATTGTAAGGCAGAGCTGCACTGCAATACCGGGCTTTGAATGCAATTATCCTATACTGAACGGCACAGGATCGTTGAAGGTATTGCTCGGCTCGACAGATGAGCTTACCCTGACAGGAGTAGGCTGCACCGGAGATTCTGCTGCGCCTCCCGCGCTTACTGAAATAGCTCCGGTAGAATTTTATCCGGGCAGTGCAGCAAGCATACTCTTCACATGTCCGCTGCCAGCAAATGTGCTCGGGACGCCCTTCTCAGGCTACCTCTGGATAGGATACAACACCATAACTGCATCGGGTCAGGAAGAGGCTGTGGCGCAGGTTTCGGCTTCTGTAGCTACTCTTGAAAAGGTAACTTGATCATGCTGCTGTGAGCATATGAGAAGGTTTTTCGTAGTGCATGGAACGGTTCAGGGAGTGGGCTACAGGGGCTTTGTGAAGGGCCTTGCGGTTAAAAACGGCATTTCGGGTTTTGTAAGGAACCATGAAAACGGCAGCGTGGAGGTATTTGCACAGGGCAGCGAAGAGGCCATAGCCAGATTCAGGAAGGGTATAGAGATAGATGTAAGGCAAGGGCCGCAGGTCTTCTCAGTGGAGGAATACAGAGAAGGCGAAGAGGGCTTTCAAAAGGCCGCACAGGAGCATGAAGGCTTTAGCATAGAGGAATAGGCGTTATATGCTCAGGGATTCTAGGTTCAGCGGAACTGTGGTATTGTATCTCCTGCCGAGCGAGAGCATGAGCTGCCTTGACTTCTCAGGCTCGCCGTGTACTATCATGATATTCCTCAGGCCTTTTATACGGCTTATGAAGTGAAGAAGCTGCGGCCTGTCAGCATGCGCAGAAAGGGAATACTTCTCCACAGCGAGCTTGATATCGACGTTTCGCTCGCCTATACTCAGGCTCCTTGCCCCTTCGAGAAGGGCCCTGCCTCTTGTGCCTTCTGCCTGGTAGCCGACAAGTATGAGCTTGTTGCGCTCGTTCTGCGCCATGTGCGCCATGTATCTCAGTATTGGACCGCCGGTAAGCATGCCGCTTGTTGTCACTATTATGCCAGGAGGATTGCCGCGCATTACCTGCCTGCGCAGCTGTACCGTATCCACTGGCACGAAGTTCCTGCTTTTGAAAGGATCGTCATCGTTGAGAAGGATGCGCTTCTGGAGCTCGTCTCTGCAGTATATTACGTTGTGCCTGTGTATCCTGAGGGCCTTGTTAACCATGCCATCGGTATAGATGGGCACAGTAGGCAGACCTCCTGAGCGCATATAGTCGTCAAGCACAAGCATCACCTCCTGGGCACGACCGACTCCGAAGCTTGGTATAAGGATGCTGCCTCCGCTGCGAAGGGTCTCCTTTATGCTCATGGCCATTTTGTTGAGCACTGACCTTTCTGAAGGAAAGATGTCTGCGTCGCCGCCGTACGTGCTCTCGGTTATCAGGGTATCGGCAGCAAGGCGCTCCGTATACGCAGGGTCAAGAAGCTTTGTGGTCCTGAAATTAACATCTCCGGTATAAAGAAGCCTGTTCCTGCCGTCATGCACCTCTATCATAGCGCTTCCGAGTATATGGCCTGCGGGCACCATCTTGACCTTCAGGCCCTTTATACCGAATTCCTTGTGGTACTCGACAATGTTATAGTGGTGCTGCATCTGCTGCACAATGCCCTTTTTCACCCCTGAAGGATTGGATATCTTAAGGTAGTCGCTGACAAGAACGTTTATGAGCTCGAATGTGGGCTTTGTGGCGTAGACAGGGCCCTTGAAGCCTTTTGAATAGATATGCGGCAGATATCCAGAATGGTCAAGATGCGCATGAGTTACCACAACTGCGTCGATCTCTTTGAGCAATGCCTCGTCAAGCGTCGGGTATTCCTCAACTGAGCCGAGTTTTATGCCTGCGTCAAGGAGTATGTTTGCATCCTCGCCCTTTACGAGTATGCAGCTCCTCCCCACCTCTCCTGCTGCGCCCAGAAATGTAACTCTCAATCTAATCACTGTCGTCTTTCTGCGACTGCTTCTTCTCCTTTATTACAGCTATGTCTGCAAGGCTTACCTCGGCCGGCCTGACCTCCTGCAGAGGCTTCTTCTGCGACCTCTTCCTAGCCATGCCGTTAAGCCTTCTAAGATCGGAATAAAGCACATCAAGCCTCTTTTCCAGGTCGCGCAGCGATGCGTTTAGCTCCTCTATCTTCTTTGTAGCCTCTTCTATGTCACCGGCAACGAATTCGGCCTTGCGCTTTGTCCTGTAGCTCTTTATAGCCTCGTCAAGCTCTTTGTCGATCTCGCCCTTCTTGCGTATGAGCTCGCGCTCGGATTCAAGCGTAAAGGCCTCTGTTGAAATCCTGAACTCGAGGCGCTCCTTCCTGCGCCTGAGGTAGCCTATATTCTTGGTGGTGTTTTTGTTTGACTCTATTGCCTTCTTGAGGGCCTCCTGCTCGGCAAGCTTGTATGCGCGCTTGCGCCTGTATCTGCGCATCTCGTCAAGCATAGCAAACTTCTTCTTGCGCTCCTCGTCTATGGCCTTCCTCAGCTGGTCGAGCTCGCTGGGGGCCTCCTTCTTTGGCTCAGAAGGAAGGCCTGCGCCTATCTGCCCGTTATTTTCTATCTTCGGGGAAGCAGGAGAAGTCTCATCATGCCTGCCTGCCTTTCCCGCATCGCTTTCAGCATTATCGCTCAGTCAATCGCCTTAGGTGTAAATGACAATTTATAAGCATCAAGAAGTCTGTCCGTAGTTTTGGCTATTGAAAACTCCTTTGCAGTCTTAACCGTTTCCCTAATATATGAATCTGAATTATTTAAAACCTTTTCTATCTTTTTTGCGCAGTCGATGTAATCTCCAGGAATGAACTTTTCGCCGTTTTTCAGGTCCCTTACAAGCTCGCTGAGGGCAAGCGAGTCTGCGGCAACGACAGGCTTGCCTGATGCCATGGCCTCAAGCGCAACCATGCCCTGTGTCTCGAATGTTGAGGGCATGCAGAAAAGGTCCGATGCTGCATAGACCTTGGGCAGCATATTCCTCGTGACATAGCCCATGAAGTGAACCTTTTCTGATACGCCGAGCCTCGCGGCCATGCCTTTGTAGTATTCCCCTGCAGGGCCTGCGCCTGCGATGAGAAACTTTACGTCGTTTCTTTTGCCGAGTATGCGCCTTGCGGCCCTGAGGAGAACCTCGAGCTTCTTCTCCCTGCCTAGTCTTCCCACATACAACACGACCTTTTCTCTGCCTGATATTCCAAGGCCCTTCCTTACGCTATGCCCGTCTGTATTAGGATTGAAGAACTTCGTGTCTATGCCGTTTGGCACAACCATGACATTGCCTATGCCGTAGCCCATGAGCATATCCCGTATTGCGCCAGAAGGCGCAGCGGTTATGTTGCAGCGCTTGTAGAAGAATTTTATGTACATGAGCATGTATTTTGAGGTCAGGCGCTTGAGCTGCTTGTTCTTGGGGTAGTAGCTGCTCACCACGGCCCTGTTGTTGAGCATTGTGTGGTATGAGCCTATTATCGGATAATTTGCAAGCATCGAGCTTATGAGACCTGCAAAGCCCATGAAGAATGGCGTATGGGCATGTATTATGTCTATGTTAAGCCTGCTGAGCTTCGATATTGAATTGTAGGGAAAGAGGGCCATGCTGTACTGTGGGTAGGGCTTGAATCTTACCCCGGGGTAGAGAAAGACGTCCCTGTCGTGCCCCTTCCTGCGGTTATCGCCCCTTCCGGAGCTTATGTTGTATGTGCCGAATATGTAGACACTGTGCCCGCGGCGCTCGAGCTCCTTCTTGAAATTGAGTATGGAGTTCACGACTCCATCGACAGCCGGCAGGTAGGTATCGGTATAAAATGCTATATTCAGCTTCATCTGCTCACGTTGACGCTGCCGCAGAAGTCATATCTTTATCTGACGCCTTTGCCCTTACGGCTTCACCGCCAGCGGCCTTGATCTTCTCCTCGGCGCCTTTGGAAAAGGAATCGGCCTTTATCGAGGCAGCAAGAGAGAGCCTTCCGCCTCCGAGCACCTTGTAGCCGCGCAGCTCTATGCTCTTTGAGCCGTCTTTCTGCAGCCTCCTTGAGATCTCGTCAAGGTTTATCTCAAGTCTGCGCGATCTCCTGTATGGTGAAAAGCCCACCTTCTTGAGGCTTCCGTGCAGCACTGTGCGCGTAAATTTGTGCTTCCCGCCGCCTTTGCCAACGCCTCCGCGGCTTCCCTTTCCCCTGTTGTTCTTTATGTTGCCTACGCCCCAGCTTCTCATGCCAAGGTATTTCCTGCTTCGTTTATTGCGCCTGTATACCATAAATATCACTGTATCATGCGCGCTATCAGCTTGTTTATGTCGCTGCCGCGGTATCCGAGCGCACCGCCGCTGCTGTACCCCTTCTTGATGCCCTCGTATCCGTGCCTGGGCGGATGCAGCCTTATGGGTATCTTTACCATGCTTTTGGCAGGCTTTTTGCCTGCCCTGAGGCCTTCTATGTCCTCTTTTGTCGGTGCGGTGCCTGTGCCGCTGAAGAGCCTCTGGAGAAGCTCGTCGCTTATCTCACCGTATGTCACGAAGTCGTTGCACTTGCGGATCATGCCTATATTTGACCTGTTTCCGAAGAGTATGGCAAGGTTGTTGATGCGGTTCAGGTTAAGCCTCGAGAGTGTCTCCTTTATACTCTGGCGCACACCTACCCTGCCTCTGACGCGTATGACTGCAAGCAGTTTGTTCTCGATTGTTGCCTTCATAAAAACACGGTTGACTCAACAATGGTTGCACTATATGTAGCCGACAAAGCTATTTAAACATAGCGATGCATTTGTGCATAGGAGTGATACAAAACCATATGCAATGCAAATATATTTATAGTTTAGTTCAGCATCAGACTATGGCAGTCACAGGTATTGCGCTGCTCGCCCTGCAAAGAGGGCAAGGCAGCGGATGGGATCGGTATGAGAATTGCGATGCTTCTGGGCCTTCTCTCAGTTTTCGCCATTGCAGCGAACGCCTACGCGTACTACAATGTTACGTATATAAACACTACAATGATGCTCAACAAGAACCAGAGCGCCCATGTAATAGAGAACTTCTACGTGTACGTAAGCAGCTCATCTGTTAACCAGTATAACCTTGATAGGGCCGCAGGAAGCCTCAATATAAGCTACTGGCAGAACATACTCTATACGCAAATATTGATAGAGCACATAGTCAGCAGAAGGCAGAGCGTGCACGACCTTGTCTTCCTTGTAGGGCCCCTTACGCAGTCAGAAGACGGGGGCGATGCCGTCTTTACAATGAGCTATTACGTGAATAACGTTACCACAGTAAAGAACATAGCGCCGAGGTCTTTTGAATACACGCTGAACAGCAGCGTCTTCAACTTCGAGCAAACGGCAAGCGGGCAGACGCTCCCTGAAAACACGAAGCTGAATATAATCATACCGCTCGGGGCGCACATAGTATCGGTTTCCCCGCTGCCTGATGCGCCGCGTCCCAATTTTATAGGCAATTATACGAATACGACAGAGTTCTCATGGTATGCAGGCGAATCTCTCCAGAAGCTTACATTCGTATACGTGACAAGGCAGACGCTGCAGGCAGAGGTTCTCGATTATTTTGCAGGGGTATACGATACATACGGAAGGGAATTATACGGAATCGGCATAGCTGCTGTAGTGCTTGCCATAGTATATGTCTACCTGAGGTCGGGTAGATCTGAAATAAAAAAGAGAAGGTAAAACAACCATTATATAAATTCTTATGTGCAGATAGATACATGGCAAAGGTAGTATTACAGGTCATGAGTCATACTAACAACAAAACCGGTGAATGATATGGCTGAAGAAATAGCAGAGGCAGAGAGTATGAAAGGCACGGCGTCGGAAGAGAGTATGAAACGCGCTGCGTCGGAGAACATTGTCCTTATAGGCAAGAAGCCGGCCATGAATTACGTGCTGGCCGTAGTGACGCAGTTCAACAACGGGGCAAAGAGCGTCAAGGTACGGGCCAGGGGCAATGCGATATCAAGGGCCGTGGACGTGGCTGAAATATCAAAGAACAGGTTTGTGACTGATGCAAGGGTGGACCGCATCGCAATAAACTCTGAGGAGCTTGCGAACGAGGACGGGACAAAATCAAAGGTAAGCACTATAGAGATAGTGCTTGCGAAGTGACGGCTCTTCCTTTTTTCTTTTTTTTCTTTTCCTTTTGGATTCTTCCGCTTTTTCACGCTAAGCAGAGTTAAAAACAGGTGCCAAACAGCAACATGCTTTTCCACCCGAGGGGCAGTATTTCATGTCGTAAACAGGCTTAGCTTCCGAGTTCGGAATGGGTTCGGGCGTTTCCCTGCTCCTATGACCGTTTGGCAATATTTATTAAGCTGAAAAGGTTTATATGTTTTTGCTTGCTGTTAAGTAAAGTTCCTAAGGTTACATAAACAACTGTTTTGGAGTTGTTCCAATTCCACGATGAAAACGGCAGTTATTATACCCTGACTTTCTGAACTCAGTTCAGAAAGACAGGGAGATACGCTCCGGTTATCACAACATTGCCCAAATGAGTTCAGAAACATAGGTGATACCATCTGGCAATTTTTCATACATATACGGTGGCATGGAGATTAGGCCATTTTGTATTCTTCCGGTTCCCCACCCGAATACAACTCTTAGGAAAAGTACGAATTCCTCTATTTGTGGTGTCACCTTTGGTTCTTTGTGTCTCCTTTTCCTGTCTCTGAAACTTTCGGTGCCTCTATGATG
>JAJYIA010000018.1:0-2973 GCA_021796295.1 Microcaldota archaeon | reverse complement strand
TATGATGTGCACGTTTGGACCATTTCCATACAAACTTCCTTGATACTCCAAACACTTTTGCAATATCTTTTACCTTGTTTCCTGCCCTTCTGGCAGAAACAGCCAACTTTCTTATAATCTCCTTTCCCATACTATTTCGTTTTATGTCGGTATAACTGGTCATAGTAACACCTATATACCAACGTAGAATAAGAATAAAATGTTACCTTGTAAGGTTTACTGTACACTTGCACTGCCTTGTAGGTGTTTTGAACTATGAAAAAGGACATCATATATAGGGATGCCGAGATAAAGCTGCTTAAAGGGGTGCCTGCACTCCTTTTGAAAAGGGAGAAGGCGCTTGTCGTAGGGGATCTGCACATAGGCAAGGACATCGGGCTTGCGGAATCAGGGGTAAGCCTGCCTCTAGCCTCTGAGAGGATGGCGCTTGAGATAAGGCGCCTTTGCACGTTGAACGGTGCAAAGAGCCTCATCATACTTGGAGACGTGAAAGAAAGCATAGGCTATCCTCTCAGGAATGAATACCTCTCTATAGCCTCGTTCTTCATACTTCTTCGCGGCCTACGTATAACGATAGCTAAAGGAAACCACGATGCGCACCTGCAGGAGATATTCGAAAGGCTGGGGATACATGCAGGCATAAGCAGGGAGATACTCATTGGGAATACGGCGCTTATGCACGGCAACGCCGTGCCTTCAGCGGAAGCACTTCAGAAGAGTCGCATCATAGTAGGCCATGGACATACCGCAGTGCATCTCAACGAGAAGCTGGAGAAGGCGTGGATGGTTGTAGAAGGGCGAGGCCAAAATCACAGGAACGGGCAGTTGCTGATTGTTGTGCCTGCATTCAACCCGCTGATAATAGGCACAACTCCGGAAAGGAGGGGGCGCACCTTCCTGCCTATTTTGAGAAGGATGCCGTTTAAAAGAAGGAGCATAAGGCTCTATGACCTTGATGGAAGGCTCGCGGAAAGAAGATCTTCATACAATAGTTAGCCATGCATGAAGGCCAAAGGCCTCTGAAAAATTATATAGGATTAGGCTTGAAGCGCTCCTTTACCTCATGCATCTCCGCAGAAACAGCAGCCTTCCACTGCCTGAAGCCACTGACCTCATTCGGATACTTTGAATAGAGCTCATTCAGCCTTTTCATCTTGCCGACAACATAGATGAGGTTCCTGAATGCAGTTAGGTTCTGTATACCGCTCAGTATCTTCGTAAAGGTGCTCGCAATGGTAAGCTCGGGTATCCTGCCGTAGCTTATATCAACTGCCTCCTCCTTTGTCAGGAAGTGGGCCATGCCGTAATTGATCAGGTCGTTGTTAAGAGACTGAAGGTATGTCCTGAAAACCTCAAGCGCAGCTGTCTTGCTGCCGTATGCCTCATTATATCTCAGGTTATAGCGCCAGATTGATTCAAGACCGGTATCGCCGCTTGCAATTGCCTCGGCTGCGGCTCTGCCAGCAAGCGCCCCGGAAACCATCGCAGGGCCTATGCCGCCTGCGCTTATCGGATTCGGCATGGCCATGCTGTCCCCTGTGCCCATATAGCCAGGGTATACAAGGCTGTCGAACTGCCTCCTTACTGTGACTGACCAGTAGCCCTTCCCATTGCTGTCTTCGCCTACGATCTCGCCCTTCTTTATGAGCGGGTTCCACTTTATGTATCCGTCTATGAGCGTGTGCAGCGTGTCCTTCATGTTAAGCCTGGCGTTTCTTAGCTCTATGCTCTTCTTCTCTACGCCTACTCCTACGTTTATGCGCTTGCCCTTCTTTGGGAATACCCAGCCGTAGCCACCTGGTGCCAGGACCTGATTGAGATGTATGAGCGCATTCCTGGGGTCGTAATACCTGTCATCGTCGCCATCTTTTTCGAAGTCCATTATGTATCTGCCGGTGCTCTCTATGTCATCTGTGCTTACGTCCCTTTCTATGTACTCATTTTCAGGGAGCTTGCGCCTGAGCATGCTGGCTATGCCGGTAGCGTCTATGACGAGCTTTGCAGTTATCTTTTCCTGCTCGTTCCTGCTGTTCCTGCCGAAGACTCCGCTTACCCTTCCGCCTTCGAACATAGGTCCTTCCACAACGAACTCTGGAACGTACTCGGCGCCGTTGCTTATCGCATACTTAAGCAGCTTGCGCGCCAGCTTGGGCCTGTCCAGGCTGTACCCTTCGCCCTCAAAGAGGAATTTCTGCTTTAGGTCGGGGCTGAATGCATATACGCCGTCTACCTTGTAGTCAAGCTCAGGAGAGCTGAAGGATATCCCGAGCTCCTTGCCCAGAAAATCAAGATGGCTCTTGGCAACTGCGTCACCGCAGACCCATCCCCAGTTTGTCTTCCGGCCTATATTCTCTTCTGCATTCCTGTCAAGCATAACGGTCTTTGCGCCATGCATTGAGGAGGCAGCTGCAGCAAGCGTGCCGGATATGCCGCCGCCCGCTACTATAACATCGTAGCTCTCCACAAAAATAACCTTACTGGCTGCGAATCACGACTATAGGAATTACCCCCTTATTGAATTCAAGCTCTGCCAGGGTCAGGGGCTCGTGAAGGCCCTCAGGAACAGCTATAAGCGGAGGCGCACCGAATGCAAGCTGAAGCGCACGGGCACCTATTATTCTTGCCTTCTCAAATCTCGTATATTCCATAATATGACCTAGCACAAAGCGCAAACATCAGATTCTCAAATAGCGCAAACCCCAAAATACACAGGCTCTGCGCACGCAGTTACCGCATATCTATTATACGCATAAGAATTTAAAAACATGCTTGATTGCATGGTATCAGATTCTACTATGGCATGGGAGGGCACTGCACTAAGCCTGCATTGCGCCTGCCTTTTCGATATGTTTTTATATACTAGCAGCGATAATAGAGCACTATGCCTTGGTAGTGTAGTGGTCCAGCATGCGGCCCTGTCACGGCTGCGACCCGGGTTCGAATCCCGGCCAAGGCGTTCTTTTTTGACGACGT
>JAJYIA010000051.1 GCA_021796295.1 Microcaldota archaeon | reverse complement strand
GAGATAGACGGAAGCGAGCAGGCCCTGAGGCAGGTCATGAGGATACCTGTGCCTGACACAGTGCAGATCGAGATGGTGCTCAGCTAGACAGCCTCTCCCCTATGGCCTTTTTATCTCAGGAGGCGCATACGCTTAGGATTTTATCAGATGGCCTTTGCGCCGAAGCTGCCATGTGCCGGCATTCATACTTCCCTCTTTTTCGCTGCATGGCCTTTCCAGAATCTGCTGTTCCTCACGAAAAGCCTCTCGGCCCTTATGAGGTCTGCTATGAACATTTTGTAATCGCTTCTTACCATCATAAGGCTGCGCGCGGCGGTAACGTGGCCTATGCCGTAAGTCATGAGGGCCACGACGGCCCTGCTGCCGTATGCGCTGATCAAACCTGCCTCCTTCATCATGGCTGCGTACGATGCCCTCTCGCTGGCATTGAGGGCCTTCGGCTTTGCCTTCTTTGCTATTGCAGCCATGTATGCATCGCTGTACAGTGCAATCATGCCGCTTTTGCATATAGGGCACGCTATTGTAGATTTGCGGCGTGCATCAATCTCATGCCTGAAATGCGTTCCGCAGTAGGTACAGATAAGGCTTGCATTTCTACCCTCGAACCTTTTTGCAAAGGCCTCAATCTCCGACTCCTTAAGCGCCATGGACATGAACTCGCGGTTGTGCAGCGAAGAGTTTACAAGCTCCGCGTAAAGCGGCGAGGTTGTGCCGCCAAGCACCTCAACGCCTATGCCGCCGCTATCAAGGCCTTGTATGAGCTCGCTTACTGTGCGCATGTCCAGATTATTCTTATAAAGGTCACGAAACGTTTCATCGTAGATGATTGAGCCCTTGTAGAAATTCAGAAGCTTGTCTGCTGTGCTCTTTGTTATTGCAGCGTCTTTGGCGATTACGCCTGAGAGCTTTGCCACATTGACGAACTTGTACCTGAAGAGCTCTGTCTTGCATACGATATCGTCTATGGCAGACGAGAAGTGCCGTTTGCTGATCAGCCCTAACACCCTTTTCATGTCAGGCCTTTTCCTGAGATATGTGCAGTCGACAACCACAGCATAGGGCGTAGCCCTTGCCCTTACGGGAGAGCCTGCAAGCTGGCTTGCTGTGCTGCAGATTATCCTTGCAAGGAGCTCGTTGGCCTGCCTGCCGTATGGCAGATAAATGAGTGTAAGGTCTTCCCCTTCCTCTACAGTTATGCCGCTTCCGGGAACAAAGAAGCGCTGCTGTTCAAGCATGAATGAGACTGCGCGGTCAGCTATGTCCTTGGGAAGAAGCGGGCTTGCGCCGCTGCGCAGCATTGAGAAGACCCTCTCTGCAGTCTTCCTGCCTACGGGTATGTCCTCGCCGTCCCAGTCAGGCACAGCAGCGCCCATATCGTATGCAGGCTCTGCGTTTATTGTATTGCCCTCTATGCTTATGACACGCCACGGCACGCCCTTTGTTATGAAGGACGAGCCCTCCTCGATATAGCTGTATACGAACTTTTCATCCAGTGTCGATATGGTTTTGTTCCTGATAACATCCCTTACTGTATACCTGGGCGAATCAGGTATAACGCTCACATTCCTTATGAAGTACTTTCTGCCTCTGCCTGTTGCAACAACCATTTCGCCGTCTATGCGTATGAGACTCTGCTCTGCTGCAAAGACGAGCGCCTTTTCAAAAAGTGCCGTGTCAAGCGTTGCGAATGCTGATGAGCAGCGAATTATTCCAAGAAGTTTATCCCTGCCTATTGAGCCGTATTCAAGGGCTGTTGCGCATATCTGGTTGAGAAGCACGTCTGCAGCATTGAGCTCTGCCTTGGGTCCCTCGAGCCTTGAGCTGAGCGCATCCTCGGCTATCGCTGCAGATTCGAGGGCCTCGATTACACTGGATGTCAGTATGATGCCTTTTGATGCTGTGCCTTCGGCATGGCCGCTCCTGCCTACGCGCTGCACAAGCCTCGACGCCTGCCTTGGTGATCCGTATTGCACAACAAGGTCAACGCTGCCTATGTCTATGCCCAATTCAAGGGAGCTTGTAGCCATGATGCACCTTGCAGTGCCTCTTTTGAACCTTTCCTCTATGTCAAGGCGCTCAAGCTTGTCCAGCGAGCTGTGGTGTATGCCGACCTTCGGGCCGCACTGCCTCTCAGCTATGTGTATAAGCTTGCTGCCCACTGATTCAACAACCTGCCTTGTGTTGCCGAATATGAGCGTAGCGCTCGAGCCTTTTATGGCGTTGGAAAGGAACTCGAGCCTGGCTGCCGAGGCCTTGTCAAGGTTGAAGGCATCGATGAGCCATGCATTGCCCTTTGAAGGCTCTGAAGGCATTTCTATTCCTATTGAAAGGCTCTTCGGCTTCGCTGCCGTTATAATGCTTCCGTGGCGCTTGCCGAAGAGGAAGGCTGCAGCGTCACTGGCATCGGCTATTGTTGCGCTGAGCCCTATCCTGACAAAGCCATGGGAGAGCTGCTCGAGCCTTTCAAGCGCGACAGAGAGCTGCGCACCCCTCTTGTTAGGGTAGAGCTCGTGCAGCTCATCAACAACAACGAACCTCAGGCTCTTCAGGGCCTCGCGCAGCCTGGGGGACAGGAAAAGGTTCTGCAAGGTCTCAGGAGTCGTTATAAGAATATTCGGAGGGTTTTTCGACTGCCTGGACCTCTCGCTCTGCGCAGTATCGCCGTGCCTTACGCCTATTGTGAAGGATGAAAGTTCTGCAAGCCACTTCAGCCTTGGCATAAGGTCGCGGTTCAGGGCCCTGAGAGGGCTTATATAAAGCACGTATATGCCATGGCCATTATGCGGCAATGCGCCTAGTATAGGAAGCATAGCGGCTTCTGTCTTGCCGCTGCCTGTTGGCGCGGTTATTATGCAGTTTGAGCCAGATTCCACTACAGGCATAGCCTTCTCCTGGATTTCAGTAAGCCTGCCGTATCTTGAAAGAAAGGCGTTATACAGCTCCATGGGATGCGCCTCAGCCGCTAAGCTTAAGCTTGACTTATATGATTATTGCACGCCGATATAAGAATGTTGCCAAGAATGAAAGAACAGAGCACAAGATGGAGGAGAGGCGAGGCAATGACGTAATGACAGTAAAGTATAGGCGAAGGCCGATAAGGCTTAAAGCTCAGAAGAATAGGGAAGACAGGGCAGGAAGAAGAAACATAAAAAGGAGCATGAAAAAAAAGAAGAAAGGAAGAGGCGGGAGAAGGGATTGTACAGGCAGGCTACTGGCATAGAGAAGAGGCAATGCCCACGGTAACGAAATTGCTTATGTGAAGGATAAGGGATGATAAGGCAGGAGGGAGCAAACGCATGGGAGACGGATACATGCAGCTGCTGAAGAGGCTTGAGAAGGTCTGACCCGAGTTTCCGCGGTGTTAGGTAGCAGGTAAATACTCTGACGCTCCGACGGCAGATAGTATCCCCTCCTGTTTGGTCGTGAGCCGTGTGATCCATTCTCTAATCGATTTTCCTGCCCCAAACCTGACCCACGATACGTTCTCGACGATACGCATCGCCTCTGACAGCTTCATGTTGGGATATTTCTTCTGCAACCTCCTTTCCGCCCAACTCCACAG
>JAJYIA010000050.1 GCA_021796295.1 Microcaldota archaeon | reverse complement strand
CTTAGGCCTAAAAAAGGCCACGACCTTCCTGAAATTGCATCTCGCCTTGGGCATGTATTCGGTATAAGCACCTATGGCACGGCCTATGCAGCCAGGCCTACCCTGCAGTCAATCAGGAAGATATCAAAAATTGCTATGAAGGGCATGCATGCCCCCCTGCGCATAGAAGCGCGCAGGTCATATAAAGGCACGGGCTTTACCTCTCCTGACATAGAGAAGTTGCTATGCGATGCTGCGGAGAAGTCAGATATTCTTCTTTCCAGAAGGGCGCCTGCCTCAACACTATATGTGAGTCTTATGAGGGATAATGCCTTTGTATATACGGAGCGCAGGAAGGTGCTTGGCGGCCTTCCTGTAGGCACAAGCGGAAAGGGCATAATACTTCTCTCAGGCGGCATAGACTCGCCGGTTGCTGCATGGTATGCAATGAAAAGGGGCATACTGCCAGTCTATCTGCATATCCATGCATATAAAAGCCATGAAGAGGCTGCAGGCTCAAAGATAGGAAGAATCCTGAATGTGCTCAATGGTTACTCTGCCGGCGCACGGGTCTACTACACGCCCTCATATATCTTCGATGCAGCAGCAATCGGCACAGGCAGATACCAGCTCATACTGCTGAAGTCGTTCATGCTCACCACAGCAGAGCGCATAGCAAAAAAGGAAGGCGCAAACCTCATCTTTACCGGAGAGAGCATCGGCCAGGTGGCCTCGCAGACTGCGCCCAACCTGCTTGCCGAAAGCTACGGAGTGAAAATTCCAGTGATAAGGCCACTGGCCGGATTTGACAAGGAGGAGATAATAAGAAAGGCAAAAGAGATAGGCACATACGAATACTCTCTGCTGCCGTACAGGGACGTCTGTTCAATAAACATGAAGCACCCTAAAACAGAGGCAAGATACGAAAAGATTGCCGAATTAAGGAAAGAAATTCATATGAATAGGATAGTCGGAAGATCGATAAAGAGCTCCGCAGTATACGAAGCAGGATCGAATATGCGACTTACTGATGATTCTTGAAATAAGAAATAAAATTTCCTGCCTGCTGGAGTACTGGTCTTCTGAATAGATCAAGAACAGCAGGATAACGCCGAAATAATGAACCCATGCGGCCAGACTGCAAAAAGTCTAACCCTTCATCTCCTTCTTGTTCGGCTTCCTGTTATAGATAACGTTGAGCCTGTAGCATCGCTTCGTGCAGAAGTAGCGCACCGTGCCTATCTTCCTTACGTATGCAAAGCCCGTGCCTCGCTCTATCTCCTCTGAGCAGTATGAGCATTTCATTCTCAACTACCTTGCGACTATGCGCTTGTCCTCCCTGCTTGTATCGGGCAGCCTTATGATGTCGCCTACTTGTATCTGCCCTGCAATATTCCTCCTTATGACCCTGCCTTTGTCCTTGCCATCAAGTATCTTGCACATTGCCTGCTTTATCTCTCCGTAGATGCCTGTCCTTGCCTGCTCCACATTCACTACCTCAGCAAGATAGCCGTTAAATCTCCTCTCCTCTTCAGCCATTTACCCACTCATTTTGATTTTGATTCCTTTGCCTGCTTTGTCTCTTCTGCCTTTTTCTCAGACTTTCCGCTTCCTTCAGCAGCATGAGCCTGCACCTTTCCGCTTACCTTTGAGATTACATCCTTTATGGCAGCTTCAGCCTCGCCTGCCTTTTCTATCGCTACAGATGTGCACGGCACGCTCATGCCTATGGCCTTTCCCAGACCTTCCTTCGCAGGCACATATACAAACGCAATCTTCCTCTGCTCGCAGAGCTTCGGAAGGTGTATAACGACCTCTTCAGGGTCTATGTCCTCAGCTATGACTACAAGCGAGGCGAGCCCTCTCTCAACGCTCTTCGTTACCTCGTTCACGCCCTTTCTCACAGTGCCGCTCTGCTTAGCGAGCCTGACTGCGTCAAGGGCCTTTTCAGCTACCTCCTTTGATACCTCAAACTTCACGTAAGATTTCGCCATTCACTTACCTCATTTCATTGGTTGAATATCCTGTGCATTTCAATCAAAGCATAATGCAGCACATAGAATCAAGAAAGACCTTCTCAGCACTGCATGCTCCGATATCACTCTTATACTATGGCACAAGAGGATTTAAATAATGTTAGGTTCCAGATTCTTCGCATTGCCTGATTTACATATAGTTTTATAAATAGCCACTGAAAATATGTAATAATCCTGATGATTTTATGATTTGCGAGAGATGCAGTGCAGATGTCTACAAGTATGAGGTATGTGCCTACTGCAAAAGAAAGGTATGCAGCAGCTGTGTAAAGAGCTCAAAGCGCATAAGCAAAATAGAAAGAAGCGTCATATGCAAGGACTGCTGGAGCTCTCTGAAGAGCAGGAAGCGCTTCAAGAGCGAAAAGAAGGGGGATTAACCCGCGCCCTGTAGGCCTTCCTCTGCCTTCACGTATACATTAACGTGCTCTTCTTCTATCTCGAATTCCTTGGCTGTGCCCTCGCCTTCTCCATGTTTCAGCGTTTTTGCGTTCAGTGCCTTCATTATGCGGCCTTTGTTTCTCTCTATGATGCTTGAAAGCTCTGCTGATGCTGTATAAGCAAGGTCTATGCGATCAGGCTTTCTCAGCCTGAGTTCCTTTCTCATGAGCTGCACCCTTCTTTCGAATTCTCTGAGAAGTGCTTCTTCCATGAGCTCTTTGCCCATCTTCGCATCTACATAGGCCACACCGTGCCTGAACTGCGCTGCGTTCTCCCTCTCAAGCCTTTCAACAACAGTAAAATGCTCAGGCTTTATTGTTGCAGGGCCTGAGCCTGTATGCAGTGTATAATAGCCGCTGCTTTCTATTGCTGAGAGAAGAGAATCGGCATCCGCCTTCCTTAGTTCATCGCCTACCTCTCTGCTGCGCTCTTTGAACTCAGGGCCCAGCTTTGCAAAGAGTGGCCTCACCTCCTTCCTGAATGCATCTACGCGCCTTATCTCAATGCCCTTTACGTTTGCATATTCTGCAATGATTCCTGAAAAACGCATAAGCGTAGACTCAGCGTCTTCGGTGTTGACCTCTATTGTGGCCTTCTGCAGCGGCCACCTGAGCTTTATGCCTGACTTCTCCCTGCTGCCCAGGAGCGCAGTGACTGCCTCAAGCGCCGTTTTGAAATCGTTCTCGAGAGCCTTGTCGATCATCTTCATATCCGCCTTCGGCCATTTCTCCATGAATATGCTCTCGTTCATGCCCTTTCCGTATTTTTCAATGTAGAGGTGCTCTGCAGAGAAGGGTATGAACGGCGCAAGCAGCAGCAGAACCCTGTACATCACATGATTTATCGTCTTCAGAGATGACTTCGCCTCGTCTCTGCCGCCTTCCAATATCCTCTTCTTCGCAAGCTTCAGGTAGGACCTGCTGAGGTCCTCAATCAAAAAGCCGCTGAACAGCGCATTGACCCTGTTGACATCATACCCCTCAAACGCATCTGTGACCTTTTCTATCAGGCTGTTCAGCCTTGAGAGTATCCATGCGTTCTCCGCAGCCATGCCTGGCTTATGCCTTATTGTAAGGCCTTTTTCAGCATATCCTGCTGCTGAGGCGTATTCATC
>JAJYIA010000017.1 GCA_021796295.1 Microcaldota archaeon | reverse complement strand
TCCTTTTCCTGTCTCTAAAACTTTCGGTGCCTCTATGATGTGCACGTTTGGACCATTTCCATACAAACTTCCTTGATACTCCAAACACTTTTGCAATATCTTTTACCTTGTTTCCTGCCCTTCTGGCAGAAACAGCCAACTTTCTTATAATCTCCTCTCCCATACTATTTCGTTTTACGTCGGTATAACTGGTCATAGTAACACCTATATACCGACGTAGAATAAGAATAAAATGTTACCTTGTAAGGTTTACTTTACATTTTCCAACGTCTGAAAGAATGCGCTATTGCCTACAACTTCTCCTGGTCTATGCCAAAGTCTTCCCTGAGCCTTTTTTTGTCAATAGGCGTTGGAGAGCCGTCAAGCGGCGACTCGTACTTCTTGTTTTTCGGGAAGAGTATGAAGTCGCGCATCTCCCCTGATCTGTATAGCAGTGCAACTAGCCTGTCAACCCCGAGGGCTATGCCTCCGTGTACAGGTGCACCGTATCCCAATGCTTCGAGCAGGAAACCGAACGACCTCTCAATGCTCTCGTCGCTCATGCCCATGAGCCTCAGTGCCTTCCTCTGTAATTCGGGATCGTTTATTCTTATAGAGCCGCTTCCCAACTCTGTGCCGTTGAGCACGAGGTCGTACTGCCTGCTCATCATCCTCTCGGGCTCTTTATCCATCATGCCGATGGATTCAGGCGTCGGAGATGTGAATGGATTGTGCGTAGGCTTCAGCCTGCCTGTTACCTCATCGCGTTCGAAAAGCGGGAAGCCCTCAACCCACAGGAATTCGTAGTCTGAATTGTACTGGTCTATTCTGTCGCCTATCGCCTTCCTGAGCTTTCCCATCGCATCAAGCAGCACCTTCTCCGATGTGTCTGAGCATACTATTATGATGTCGCCGTCTTCCGCACCGGTCTTCCTGCGTATAGCCTTCTTGGCCTCGCCGAGCGAATCGGCTATGCTCTGCGGCTCTGATTTCACTGCATTGCTTTCAACATAAAGCCATGTAAGGCCCTTAAGCCCCAGGGTTTTTGCATACTCTATGCTCTTAAGCATGTAATTCTTGTCAAGGCGCGCATCTGCAGAACCGTAGCCCGCCCCGAATGACATGGCCTTCACCTTTCCGTTGCTCTCTATAACCCTTTTGATTATGTTATACTCTGTGGATTTCAGGTCCTCCGTTATGTCTGCAATCCTACTGTCGAACCTAAGGTCCGGTTTGTCTGAACCGTAGCTCTTCATGGCATGCTCGTAGCCCATGCTCCTGAAAGGCGTCTTGAGTTCTTTTCCTGTGAGCTCCTTCACTAGCTTCTGCAAGAACCTCTCTATAAGCTCCTTTATGTATCTCTCATCAATGAATGAGAGTTCAAGGTCTATTTGCGTGAACTCCGGCTGCCTGTCCTCCCTCGGATCCTCATCCCTGTAGCACCTCGCTATCTGGAAATACCTGTCGAGGCCAGAGACCATGCAAAGCTGCTTATAAACCTGCGGTGACTGCGGCAGCGAGTAGAACTTGCCCTGGTTTGTCCTTGAAGGCACAAGAAAGGTTCTTGATCCTGTCTCGTATGTGTCCTTTACCAGTGTTGGCGTCTCGAGCTCCAGAAAGCCATTCTCCCAGAAGAATTTCCTTGCTATCTTCATGAATCTGTCCCTGAATTCCACCCTTTTTATCATCTCCTGCCTTCTCAGGTCAAGATACCTGTACCTCAGCCTTAGGTCTTCGTTCGCGAGGAACTTCTTCTTCTCTTCTATAATTTCGAAAGGCGGGACCTTCGATGCGCTTATTACCTCAAGCAAGGCTACATATATCTCTACACTGCCTGTCGGGTTCGTAGTATCTACAGTGTCATCGTCCCTCTTCCTCGCCTTTCCCGAGGCGTGTATGACATACTCGCGGCCTATGCCCTCGGCAATGCGCTTGACATCACCCTCGAATACGAGCTGTGTTGTGCCGTACCTGTCTGCAATGTCTATGAAGAGCTTGCCGCCGTGGTCTCTTCTGTACCTTGACCATCCCTGCAGCTCCACCTCCGAGCCTATATGGGATTCCCTAAGCTCCCCGCAATTCAGTTTCATCATAACGCCCTATGCCCCTTTTCTTCGCCTTCAAGGATGAGGCGCAGCCTCTCAGAAACATATCTTGGGCTGGCCTTGTATTTTTTCGCTATCTTTCCAACCAGGAAATTGAAGACCTTCTTGTTGCTTTTGTATTCCTCAATCAGAGCCCCCTCGTTTTCTATTGTCTTTCTTATCTCATCATCTAACTCATCTAGATTTGCTCGCATATTTATATTTATCTCTTCCCCCAGCCTGAGCCTTCTTATAATTCCTGCGTCTATCTCTGTGCCGTTCCTAAGAAGTTCAAGAAGCCTGAGGAATTCTCCCTCTTCGATGTCAAGCGCCTTATGCCTCTGCAGGATCGCAATGCCGTTCATCACAATGCGCATCTCGTTGCTATCCTTTGATGCATCGATGAGCCTTAGTGTATCCCTGTTGAACAGTATGGCTTCCCTTATCTGCTGCGCGTTGGCGTGGAATCCCTTTGCATAGGAGTCTGCGATCCTTGTGGCATACACCGGATCTTCAGGCACAATATCCGACACATCATAGGTGGCAAGATCAGGTTCGTATATGAAGCCGTATTCCTCATTGCTCTCCTTCTCCCGCGACTGCACTGTAGACATTTTCTCCTCATTATACGACCTTGTCTCTGCGGCTATGGCCCTGTGTTCCCTGATGAGCCCTTCCTGCCTCTCTATCTCATAATGCGCCGCATCGGCTATGTTCTTTATGCCTGTTATATTCTTGACCTCGACACGCTGCTCAGCAAGAGAGATATTGAGGTCAACCTTAAGCTCTCTCTCTATGTCCACGCCGAGATAATAGAGTATGCTCCTAAGTTCCGTCATAAAATCCCTTAGATCATCCTCGCCGCTTATGTCTGGTTCTGTCACTATCTCAACAAGGGGCACCCCTGATCTGTTAAAGTCAAGCAGTGTATACTCGTCTCCGCGCACAATCTTTGCAGGATCCTCCTCTATCTGCACCCTCCTTATTCTTACGCCGCGTTCCTTATATTCCACAAGCCCCTCCCTTCCTACAGCCTCCTCAAGCTGCGTTATCTGGAAAGACTTAGGCAGGTCAGGATAAAAATAGATCTTCCTCAGGAATGAAATATTCGAAGGGGTTTTGCATCCAAGGGCCCTGGCTATGCTGAGCGCCATCCTCACCGCTTCCCTGTTGAGCATGGGTTTCGAGCCAGGAAAGCCCATGCATATGGGGCATATTGCGGTGTTGGGTTCCTCACTCGCATCTGCGCTGCATCTGCAGAAAAGCTTCGACTTTGTCGGAAGAGCGACGTGAACCTCAAGCCCTATCTTCATGCCATCATCTATAATGATCCTATGTTATACCTGAACCTGTATGTAAAGACCCTTTCCCATTCCTTCACAACGCCCAGTATGGAGTAGTCGTTGAAGTGGCTTGTCATAAGCTGCGCTCCAAGGGGCATGCCGCCTATGTAAGCATAGGGAAATGAGACATGAGGAAGGCCTGCAAGGTTCGGAGGTATTGTAAGCATGTCTGCCTTGTACATCTCAAGGGGCGAGAGGCCCTTTGCCTCATCTATTTTTGGCACCTTGATGGGCATCACAGGCGCAAGAACAAATCCCTCCTCAAGCAGCGGCTCCATTCTGGCAAGGAGCTCTGCCCTGAGCCTTAGGGCCTTGTAATAATACCTGTCCCTCACGCTGGCGCTTCTTATGAACGTGCCTAGTATTATCCTGCGCTTTGCCTCAATCCCGAAGTGCTCCCTGGCATTTGTGAAGAATTCGTTGTAATGTTCAGAGTACTTCTCATTCTTAAGGCCGTATTTGTATCCCGTATATTTTGCTAGGTTCGTAGAGGCTTCTGCCATTGCTATGACATAGTACGCGGCTATGGCCTTTTCCATACCGCTTACGCTCCTCTCCTCAACAGCATAGCCCATGCCCTTCAGCCTCTCTGCAAACCCTGTGAAATGTGATTTTATACTTTCATCTACGCCTTCCATAAGCTCCTTTATTATAAAAATGCGCTTTCTGGGCTCCCTGCCTAAGGCCCTGCCTGTGCATGTCGTGTCATACCGGTCTCTGCCTTTTATTATTTCAAGCGTCTCCTCTATGTCCTCTGCGCTTCTTGCCACGATGCCTATCTTGTCAAGCGAATTTGCATAGTCTATTAGCCCGTACCTTGATACTACGCCGTACGTCGGGGTAAATCCTACAACTCCGCAGAATGCCGCTGGAGCTGCTATTGAGCCCCCTGTAGACTCAGCTATTGCAATATGGTATCTGAGTATAGACGTGGCTATCGCTGCGCCGCTGCTCGAGCCTCCCGCAACGTATTTCTCGTCGAACGGATTCCTTGCCTCTTTTTCTGAGTTCAGGCCGAATGTGCCGAAGCCGAACTCATCCATATTTGTCTTTCCTAGGAAGCCGAAGCCTGAAGCGAGCATGCGCTCCACAGCTGTGGCGCTGAACGGCGGGATATAGCCTTTAAGCACTTTTGAAGATGCAGTTGTCTCAATACCTTCCACGCATATGTTGTCCTTCACGCTGAAAGGCATGCCTGAGCTCAGCCCCTCGTTTATTACGCTGAATGCATTAAGGCTATTGTTAAGCTTTTTAAGTTCTTCCACAAGCCTCAGGTAGTAATCCTCAGGCTTTTCCCTTTTACTGAATTCGCGTATGCTGCTCATATCTTAGGCCCTACAACGTAAAACCTGAATGTTTTTGCATTCTTAAGCATTCCTGCCACATTTCCGAATGCCTCGACATTGTCGTCGCGCATAACCCCTTCAACTTCTACGGGCTGGTATGCAACCCTCCCCTTCGCATCGACGCTGTCAAGCATATTGAAATACTCCAACACCTCCTCTATGTCATTCTTTATAAGCGGCTTTTCCTTCTCAGAAAGCCTTATGCGGCATATGGCCAGAAGCCTTTCAAACTCATTCTCATCCATCTTTTCACCATGCACAAGTAACTGCATTGTGCGATATATTTACATTTGCAATATTTTTTCTATCTTTTCTTCAATGTTCAAGCCTTAATTCTTGACTTCAGGGCGTTGTTTATGAGTATTCTTGAAGAATCCCCTGCTGTTATCTCAAATGCCTCTCCTGTCTTCCTGATGCCCACGAATTCTGCTTTAACATAATCCCCTGGATGCATCTCAGCTGCGTATGCGCTTGACGACCTCCACATGGCCATTCTTAATGTCGCGTGTCCGTCGCTTATCGTGCAGTTTGAAACACCCGCGAGCCTGCCGCCGAGGTCAGTAAAATACCTTATCGGGTCAACAGATACGACCCTGCCTATCACATCTACATCCTTTTCATCACCTTTTAGCCTGGATAGGTCCGCATGAGGCGCGGAAGAGGGCGCAACCCTGACTATCTGCGTGCTGCTGCCTCCTGCAAGCTCAGTTCCGCTTACGCCCTTTCTCGGCGAAACGTTGTAGCATACTATCCTGTCTCCCCGCTCTATCCCTAGCCTGTCAATCATCCCAGAGGCATTGTCCCACAGCGTGATGGTTATGCATCTTGACTCGCCAAGCACAATCTCCCGTCTCTGCCTCTTCCTGCCGTTCTTCTCAAAAACTTTAGGATTGAATATTCTGTAAACCCTGTCTTCAATGTTCGCTGTATCGAGATCTTTAGTAACCGCAGCGCTTATCTCCGCAGCTGTGTATTTTTGCCTGGGCTGCTGTCTTTCCCTGGCTATTCTCTCAGCATCACCCCTGCTTATCATACCTCCGTAGTCATTGATTACCCCACAGGCCTTTTTTGAGACGTCACGGCGTTCATCCACTTCAGTAATATCTTCCATCCTATCATCTAAAGCCAAGAAGTATGAACGGCACAATGCCGAAGAGTATGCTGAAGAAGAGCAGCATAGATCCTGAATAGAGCACAGACCTATCTGGCTCGGCATAGGGCTCGGTCTCCTTCCTGCTTACGAAAACCCTTTCTATGATCCACAGCATCATGGCCCCTATCAAAAGTATGCCTGTTATGGGCAGAAGCCCGATGAGCCCGAATGTTCCGTATGAGCCCAGAAATATGAGTATGTCACCTATGAAGCCTGACGTAAGGGGTATGCCTATCGCAGCAAGGGCCCCTATTATGAAAAGATACGTCATGTCTGTGAAATTTGCGATGACGCCCTTTATCTTGTTTATATCAAAGGTGTTATACGTTTCATTGAGCGTGCCAGCTATGAGAAAGAGCAGCGATATGGCTATGCCGTGGCTTAGCATACCATAAAGTGCTCCCATGCTGCCTAGCGCGTTATATGCGGCAAGCCCTACTGCTATTATTCCCATGTCAGTTATGCTCGTATATGCAATGGCCCTCTTTATATTCGACTGCTTTATTGCAGCCAATGCAGAATAGACCGTTGAGAAGACAGCAAACGCCATTATATAAAGCGAGTAATGCCTCGCTACGGGCAGCATGCTCAGAAGCAGGAGCAGTCCGTAACCTCCGAACTTCAGGAGCACTCCAGCAAGTATCATACTGCCTGTGGTTGGCGCCTCTGTATGTGCATCAGGCAGCCAACTGTGGAACGGAAATACAGGCATCTTTATCATGAACGATATAAGAAGCAGGACTGATATGCCGAGCTGCATGCCAGGCTGTATGGTCTGCGCGCTCTGCATCAGCAAAGAGAGGTCAAACGTATGAGGATTCACATTAGCGTATATCAGCATTATGCCTATCAGCAGAAGCAGGCTTGAAGTCAGAGAGTATATTATAAACTTGAATGCAGCGTAGCGCCTCATCGTCCCGCCGTATACAAAGATGAAGAAGAACATCATTATCTCGCTTATCTCCCAGAAGACGTAGAACATGAATAGGTTGTATGAGAGGAATACGCCGAGCGAGGAGGCTTCGGCAAGCAGGAAAAAGAGGCCGTACATCTTCCTGTTCCTCTTTATGAAGTAATCACCTACAAGCGAGGCTGCAAGATAGACTATGGCTGCCATTATCAGGAGTATGGAGTTGAATGAGTTGACTACGAGATGCAGGCTTATGCCTACTGATGCAAGATAAGGCAGAATGAACGAGCTTGAGCCCTGAAAGACCGTGGCAAGGGTTGCGATGAAAACAAGAACTGCAGAGGCCTTGACTACATCGTGGCTCCTATCCTCCCCAAGCAGGAAGAGCGCTAACAGTGAGAGGAGCGGTATTACTATGATAAGAGGCAAAAACAGCGATGAAAGCATATGTGCACCAATGTTCGTTTCTGATTGCGCAAGGCAATTAGCTATTGGCTGCAAATTTTCATATACCTTACCATGCGCCTGCTTGCATTGCAGAGTCCTTGTCTGACCAAGCCTTGGTAATCAGGCAGCCCCGGCTGCAGGGAAAAGCGCAGCTGCCGCATTGCCTGTAATATGCATCAGGGGCAGAGGCCAGATTCCGAAAACTAGCGTTATTATTACACATGTGAGCACCACTGCGGCTATTCCTCTGTCGACCTTAATGCCCCTTGAGACCCTCCTGCCGGTATAGACCTTCGCTATCACTCTCGCATAGTAGTATATCGAGATTATGCTGTTTATTATGCCCAGGAAGGCAAGCCATACCATGCCGCTATTTATTGAGCTTAGGAAAATCAGGAACTTGCCTACGAAGCCTGTGGTGAACGGCAGTCCTGCAAGCGAGAGAAGCAGAAGCGCCAGAGAGAACGAGAGGAACCTGTTTTCGCTGTGAAGGCCTTCTATATCGTTTATTTTGTGCTTTCCGTGCCCTTCAAGCCATGCTATTATAGCAAGCACGCCTATAAAAATGAACATGTGGGCAAAGATCTGGAATAGGCTCGCTGATATGCCTGCGGCATTCGCCACTGCTATTCCTATCATGATATAACCAGCCTGCGATATCGAGGAATAGGCCATCATCCTTTTTATGTTGTCCTGCATAAGCGCAACCAGGTTGCCGTAGAACATGGTAAAGACGGAAAGGACTGCTATAAGGATGAACGCCTGCCTGTATGCTATAAAGCCAAGTATAAGCACCTGCATCAGAGCTGCAAAACCCACCTTCTTGTTTACGCCTCCAAGCATCGAGGTAATGTGCGCTGGCGGGCCGGAATACACGTCAGGCAGCAATACATTAAACGGAAATATGGATGCCTCAAAGCCCAGCGAAACGATAAAGAGCAGGGCGGCGAAGCCTAGTATTTCGGCGCCGCTGTACTGCTCAAGGGCCACAGTGCCGCTGCCTCCGTATGTCAATACTATGGCAAAGGAGAGCAGCGCAGTTGAGAGCGATGCAGCTACAAAGAGCTTGGCAGCTGCCTCGAGGCTCTTCCTTGACAGCAGTATCATAAAGACCGCAGGCAGCACGGCCAGTTCAAGGCCTATGAAGATTGTAACGAGCGAGAGCGAAAAAGCCACCATGTACATGCCTATTAATGCAAATGAAGCCAGAAGGGCAAATTCATTGTAATCCTTCGAATAGGCATATGCAATGATGTTCACAAGCAGTATTCCCACTGTGAAGATCAAGCTGAAGAAGAGGGAGAACGGGTTTATCAGCATGAAGCCCCCAATGCTCATCTGCGCTGTGCCGCCAGCCAGCATCATGTAAAGGATGAGCAGCGCCGAGGCCGCATATACGATAACGCTTAATGCTAGGTGTGCCCTCTTCCTCCTGTAAAATGTAATGGCCGCTCCTGCTATTACCGCAATGGACATGACTGCTCCGATCAGGAGCACGAACGCGTCACCCAGGGGTGCAATATAACCCATCATATCAATCCTGCCATATATGCGTATCCGAAAGCGAGGAATGCAAGTATGCATACGGCCATTATTACCGCATAGATATTTATGCTGCCCACAGCGGCCTTTCTAAGCTGTGCTCCTGACGCCATTGCAAACCTTCCGAACGAGTCAAAGAATGCGTTTATATAAATCTCAAGAAGCACCGCGCCTTCTGAAACTGTGCAGGCCATCGAGGCCATGCCCAAGTAGATGCTGCTGAACGTCTCCTCGCTGTTGAATACCTTTGATACGAGGTGGCCTGCACGTATGCCTTTCCTGTATGCAGTATAGCTTGCAAGCGCCCCTGCCGTTGCAAGTATGGTTTCAAGAACTGCTTTGGATATGCCTGGCAACGCAGTGCTGCCCTGGTGCAGAAGCATGCCAAGATTGCCAAGGTAATACAATGCAGACTGCGGCAGAAGCCACCTCAGTGAGAAGAATGAAAGCGACGACGCGACAGTCAGCACAGCCATGCCGACGCCGCTGTAGACCATGCTCTTCGGCAGTGAGACATACCCGACCTCAAGCCTCTTATCCTCAGGCCTTTTTGATATCAGAAGGAACCATCTGAAGATGTAGAAGCTTGTCATTACGCTTATGAGTGTCAGCGCTGAGTAAATTATCATGTTCGATGAAAAATATGCGTCAGCTGCAGAATTGAAGAAGAAGCCGCTGAATGGAATGAAGCCTGCAAGGGATATCACTGCAAGCAGCGTAGAGGCATAGAGCGCTGTGTTGGACCTCATTCCTGGCGCATGCCTTATGTCCTCGCTGCCGCTTGCATCCATGGCAGAGCCTGCGCTGAAGAAGAGCAGCGCCTTGTAGAAGCTCTGCACTATGAAAAAGTATGCAGCTGCAAGAATGGCACCTGAGCCTATGGCCACGAGCATCAGGCCTAGCTCCTGTATCGTGGAATGCGCTATTATCTTCTTGATGTGCGTCTCCTTCATGGCATTCATTGTGGCCAGGACAGCGCTCACTGCGCCAAGCACAAGCAGTATGCTTGTCGTTTTAGTGTATAAGAATAAAGGCAAGAAGATCATTGCAGAGAAGACGCCGGCCTTGACCATCGTCGTGGAATGGAGGAATGCAGAGACAGGGGCTGGACCCTCCATGGCATCAGGCAGCCAGTTCTGGAATGGAAACTGCGCAGACTTTGTAAGTATGGCCACTATAAGGAGCAGCGCTGCAGGGTAAAGCAGTATTGGCGCAGCCGCGCCTATGCTGCTCATGATTGCAGCGAAGCTCAGCGTGCCGTAGGCATTCCAGAGTATAGCTATGGCAGCAAGCATCGAGAGGTCTCCGATAAGGACTACAGTGAAGGCCTTCCTCGCTGCTTTCCTTGCCTTCTCCTTCCAGTGCCAGAAGCCTATAAGAAGGTAGCTTGAAAGCGAAAGGAATTCCCACGCTATCAGTAATGTTATAAAGCTGCCGCTCATCGCAAAGAGGAGCATCGCTATTTCAAACATAAGCATCTCAGCATAGAACCTTCGCTGCTCGCTGCGTATGTCCATGAAGCCCAAAGAGTAGGCAAGTATGAACGGCGCTATAAGGAGCGTTATTCCGAGCAGAAGCATGTTGAGGGGCATGACGAGTATGCCTATGCCTAATGCATAATTGCCTATTGAGAACCAGCCTATGTTGAAATTGCCACGCGATACGAAAGGCAGCAGAAGCAGGCTTATGATGGCTCCTATCACTGCAATGCGCCCGTGCAGCCTCTCATTTCTGCCAAGAAGCACAGCTGCGAGCGCTGCAAGAAGCGGAACAAGAAGCAGAAGCGCTATCATGGCTATCCCTTTATCCTCGAAAGAAGGCTCACGTCAAACCTCTGGCCCGATGTCTTCATGTAAGCATAGAAGGTTATCAGCGCCATGGCCTCCACTGCCGCGACAGCCCAGATTGCTGTGAGCAGGAGCAAGGCCTCGGCGCTCTCCGCGCCTCTTTCAGCGAAGAAGTACACGAGAAGCACTGTGCTTGAAAGAAAGATAAGCTCTATCGCAAGTATGATAAGCACAAGGTGGCGCTCCGCAGCTACAGCAGCCAGTGCTATGGCGAGGATGGCGAACCCCGCAACGAGCGGATATGCAAATGATGCAATCAAACAACCAGCCTTATAAAGCTCCTTATCACAATCACGCTGCCTATGGCTCCTGCGCCCAGAAGCAGCGCAATCATGTAAAGAAAGGGCATGTAGCCTGAGAAGAGGCTTTCAACAGATAGCATGAAGATATTCTGCGAAGAGCCTGATGCCGCGCTAAAGCCCGTACCTCCCATAAGCGTGTAAAAGCCCAAGCCCAGTATCACTGCAAGAAGCACAAGGTAGATGTTCTTGTGATGCGCGCTCTCTCGCTCCTCAGCAGCGAGCGCAACCATAAGGTACGTCGAAAGACCTCCGACGAAGACAAAGAACTGCAGAAGGGCTATGAACGGCTGCCCCATGGAGAAGAAGAGCAGCGCCGAGCCTGCGAATGCAGCCGCGAGGGCCATTACTGAATGCACAAGCCTGCCAGATATGAATACAGCCAGTGCCGAGCCTACGGTAAAGAGAAGAACAGCCAGATAAACAACGTCAAAAAGCATAAAATCTACTCAAGCTCTTCGGGCCTTTTCATAAACTCACGCTTGTCATAGGCCTCGAATGCATCATAATCCTTGCCTAGGGTAAGGCACTTCGGCGGGCAGACCTCCTGGCAAAACCCGCAGAAGAGGCAGCGCTCTATGCCTATCTGCGGCATGACCTTCTTGCCCCGCTCTGTGATTATCTCAACCATCGTTATGGTCTCGTTCGGGCATATCCTTTCGCACGCACAGCAGCTTATGCACGTGTCTATATCGAGCCTGAGCATGCCCCTGTAGCTGTCAGGCAGCGACTCCCTCGCCTCAGGGAAGTCAACGGTGAACCTCTCCTTAGATAGCGCCTTTACTACCTCAAATACAGGCTTAAGCATTTTTCTCAACTGCCTATCTTACAATCACATATGTTATTACAAGATTTATTAATGATAACGGTATGAGCCAGAACCAGCCGAACCTGAGTATCCTGTCTATCCTCATCCTTACCACGCTTACCCTTATCACTATAATAATCAATGATATTATGAACGCCTTTGCAAGAAGCCAGAGTATTGGCGGCATGAGAGGGCCCAGCCATCCACCGAAGAAAAGAACCGCTATCAGAAGGCTTCCCATGAACATGCGCGTGTAGTCTATGAAAAGGGCGAGCGCATAATACGGCGGGCTTACATCAGTGAGCCACCCTGCTATAAGCTCCGAGTCTGCCTCGCGCAGGTCAAAGGGCGATCTCTCAAGCTCAGCCAGCATTGCAACAAAGAAGACAAAGAGACCAAGCGGCATGAGCAGCGCAAAGTATTCCTTTGACTGCTGCAGCACTATGCTGTGCAGGTTGTAGCTGTTCGCAGCAACGACAATCGAGGCTATGACTATCATTACCGGCAATTCATACCCTATGAGCATGAGCACTGACCTCTGCGCGCTTATGTCTGCGAACTTGTTCCCGCTTGCAAATCCCGCAAGGAAGAGCACTATCGGAGAAAAGGCTATGAGCACAAAGAGGGCGAGAAGCCCTATGCCTATGTTCGTAACTGCGATGTTCGGTGTGAAGGGTATTATGAGTATGGCGAAGATTGTCATTGCGACAAGCAGCTGCGGCATGGCTGAGAAGAGCAGCTTTTCAGCGTTGGCCGGAGTAACCTTCTCCTTGGAGATCAGCTTTATAAGGTCTGCCATATTCTGCAGCAAGCCGTATTTTCCAAGGTATGTGGGTCCGTGCCTGTACTGCGATTTGGCTATGACCTTGCGCTCTATCCACCCGAAGAGGTATGCGAATGCCGACATAATCACAAGTATCATAACTGCGTATATTATGATGAATAGCAGCGATACAAGTGAGTTTGGAGATGTTATTCCCGCCTCTATGATGCTATCTATCGACATCGGCCATCACCAAATCAAGGCTTCCGAGTATGGCAAAGAGGTCAGCGAGCCTCTGGCCCTTGGCAAGGAAGTTAAGAGCAGCAAGGTTTATGAAAGCAGGCGTGCGCATGGCAAGCCTGTACGGCCTCTGCGGATCCGCTACCATGTACATGAGCGCCTCCCCTCTTGGCATCTCCCTGCTCACTGCCGCTATGCGGTTCTTTGCATTGGGTATTATGAGCCTGACCGGCATACCCAGCGCATCGCCTTCAGGAAGCCTTTCAAGGCCCTCACGCACAAGCCTTATGCTCTCGTACATCTCAAGCATCCTGACCCTATATCTTGAGAAGTTGTCTCCACGCCCGAGCATCTTGGCCTGGAAGTTTAGCTTCTCATATGCATAATAGGGCTTGTTCTTCCTTATGTCGTATAGGATTCCCGAGGCGCGCAGCACAGGCCCCGTAACCCCGAGTGCCTTCGCATCAGACCTGCTCAGCGTGCCCACATTCTTTGTGCGCTCAATGAAAAGCGGGTTCTTCTCAAGAAGCGATTCGTATTCGTGAAGCCGCCTTTCCATATAATCAAGGAACGTGGCTGCCTGCTCCGCGAAATCAGGCGGCAGATCCCTGACAAGCCCCCCAAGCCTCATGTTGACGTAGAACATCCTCTGGCCTGTGGCCTCCTCAAGAAGCCTGAGCGCCATGTCCCTGTCCCTGAATGTCCACATGAAGGCGGTGAACATCTGGCCTATGTCGTTGCACATAGTGCCGAGCCAGAGAAGGTGGCTTGCTATCCTCTGGAGTTCAAGCAGGATTACGCGTATGTATTTCGCGCGCTCCTTCACCTCTACACCCAACGCCTCCTCTACAGTGGCAACATACGCCTCATTGACGCTCATCGGGGCAACGTAATCCATCTTCTCCATGTATACTGGTATCTGCATGTACATCCTGTTCTCAGCAAGCTTCTCCACGCCCCTGTGCAGAAAGCCCACATGCGGCTCGACGTTCACTATGGTGTCTCCGTCGAGGTCAACAACAAGCCTGAGCACACCGTGGGTGCTGGGATGCACAGGCCCTATGTTTATGCGTGTAAGCATTCAATCAATCCTTTCGTAAGGTGCGTTCCATGCGAAGCTCTTCCTAAGCGGGTAGCCCTTTCCGTCCCATTTCTCGAGAAGAAGCCTTCCTGCCTTTCTGCCGCGTATGGCAATGCCGAACATCTCGGCCATTTCGCGCTCGTACCAGTCAGCGGCAGGATATATATGCACTGCGCTCTCTACCCAGAGGTCGGAGGGATCAAGGTCCACCTCAAGCAGCGTGTCATCATTCTTCTCCATGTCCCTGAGTATGTAAACCACTTCAACGTATTTGATGTAGTCCACTGCGGTTATCTTGACAAGGTAGTCAGAACCGCCGCCTTTGAGCTCCTCAAGCCTTTTCAGGAGCATCTGCCTCTCAGTCTTCAATCTCACCACCTATCTTTTTCTGGAGCTTCATGAGCGCTGAGAAAAGATTCTCAGGTCTCGGAGGACAGCCTGCAACATACACATCTACTGGAAGCACCTGGTCTATGCCCTTTATTATATTGTAGCTCTCCCACCACGGTCCTCCGGCCACTGCACATTCACCGTACGCTATAACGTGCCTGGGCCTTGCCATCTGCTCATACAGCCTCTTAATCTCTGGTATTATCGACTTCGTGACCCAGCCTGCAACCACCATGACGTCTGCCTGCCTTGGCGTCGCCCTGAAGAGCAGGAAGCCTTTCCTCTCTGCGTCTATGCGCGGCGACCCGAATGCCATGAGCTCCATGGCACAGCAGGCAAGCCCGAACTGCATGGGCCACACAGAGCTCTGCCTGGACCACTGCACCATGCCTTTCGAAAGGGCCTTTGTAAGGTCGGAGAGCTTAGCGAAGGCGACATTGGGCCTTACCTTATAGGGCTTAAGCGAGGCAGCCACGAGCCTATCCATCTCGAGCCTGGCATTCTCATGCCTTTCATCATACGTGCTGCCCATCATCGCCCGCCCCTCTCAACAAGCCCGCGCCTCGCGAGCAGTATGGGCAGCATACTGAGGGCGAACGCAGCAAAAAAGAGTACCATTGCCGCAACGTTGATATAGAATCCCAAGTCCTCTGATGCGATGGCCCAGAGAAGCATCACTGCGCCTATGACCTCAAATGCAAGGAAGCTTGTGAAGTAATGCATGTATTCAGACATTATGGTTATCCTGCTCCCCACGCTCTCTTCTCCGCTTTCATAGTTGAGCCGCGCAACCTCATTCGTGTCTCCGATGAACCTGATAAGCCTTGAACTCAGGATAAGGCTGAGAGGCGTAAATGCGGCAGCAAGCGCAAATATAACTATGACAACATATTCCGGAAGCATGTATCTATGTCTAAGCTTAACTTAATAAGAATTATCGTGGCTTTGCCTATAGCTGCCTATCTGGCATGCTGTTTTTGCGTAATGCAGACTCAAAGCTTTCCTATGTCGTTCACTATGTCTATGTCAAGGGCCTTCTTTCCAACGCGCCAGTTTGCCGGTACGGCGCAGATGTGCCCTTCTGCCGAGGGAGTTGTATCATGTATGTACTTGAGTCCCATGAGCGCATTCAGGAGGTGCTCGACATCCTTTCCAAGCGCGTCGTTGTGTACTGAGAAGTATTGTATGCGCATCTCAGG
The DNA here is from genome assembly GCA_021796295.1 of Microcaldota archaeon. Taxonomy (GTDB): domain Archaea; phylum Micrarchaeota; class Micrarchaeia; order Micrarchaeales; family CABMGC01; genus JAJYIA01. Next base: position 2,654 of record JAJYIA010000017.1, on the reverse strand, counting down.
GTCTATTATAACGCTGCCGCGCCTCGCAGCGCCACTCTCCGCGTTGAGGAAGCCATAATCTGCTGATATGCCTTTTTTGAAGTCGTCTATCAATGGTATTTTGCTTTCCTTAACGCGCGGAGATGTTTCGCTCCACGCCTTGTGTGAATATATGCTGTCTGTGCTTATGCCGAAGATCTCAGCATTGGCCTCGCTGAATCTACCGTAGCTCTTCATAAGCTCCTCTATGTCTGTAGCGCAGACAAAGGTAAAGTCTCCAGGGTAAAAGGCAAGTACTATCCATTTGCCCTTATGGTCTGAAAGCCTGAAGTCTGCTATATCCTTCCTCTCTGGGAACCACGCCTTTGACCTTATCTCAGGTGCCTCCTCGCCTATCGCTATGCCTCTCCTGCTGCCCTCATTTTCTAATACCATTCCTACACCTCATTGTTATAACTTAATTATATTTTCAGAAGATATTTAGCCTTTGCCATGCATCTTTATATACTGCTCCTGAAAAAAGCAGCATTCTCCGGATCGGAGGTTTTTCCTATGCAGCATAGGCGCTTGTATATTGTCGGCATAGACTCTGCCCCACTCTGGATTATAAAGCGCCTGTACAAGAAGTATAAGATGGACGGATTCAAACCATTTTTTGATTTAGGCTTCATATACGATCTTGAGTCGTCACTGCCTCCAATAACTCCTGTTGCATGGCCCACTATCTATACAGGCAAGAGCCCGGCAGAGCACGGAGCGCATGACTTCTTTACAATGACCGAGAAATACGAAAAGAAGCTCATATATTATGACACTGACCTCAGACCGCCTTTCTGGGATGTCATTTCCGACAAAGGAATAAAAAGCCTCATAATAAACCCGCCTGCGGTTGTCAGGCCGAGCAGAAAGGCAAACGTTGACATGGTCACAGGGTTTCCGTTGCCGCAAAGCTACAGCTCTGAAGCCTTGGAAAGCGAAGCAGCATCGTCCGGCTTCTCCGGCGAACCTGAGATCGAAGAAGGACTGAGAAACGGCAGCCTTCAGCTGCATGACTCCGCATATCTCTATTCTGAAAGCATAAGAAAGCGCGCAGAGTTTAGCTCAAGGCTTATAGGCAGCAACGATTACGGGCTTGTTTTCGTATGCTTCACCGAAACAGACAGGATGCAGCATTATACGCTCGGCAGACCCGAATGGGAGGATTACATTGTGCCTCTTTACAAGGGCATTTCTGACTTCATAGAATGGCTTATCGCCTATAACAAGAAGAGGAAGGGCGAATGGTCGCTTATGCTAGTTTCGGATCACGGCGCCCAGCCTACCCATTCTAAATTTCTTGTGAACTCATGGCTTCTGCACAAGGGGCACATCAGCCTTAAAAACAACGGGCTTAATGCAGACTGGAACAAGACTGACGGCAATGGCATCGGCGCAGCATTCAGGTTTGGACATGCATCAGAGCCTGATGAGTCTGAGAAGCTTTTGTGCGCAGCTTCAGGCAGCAACTCCATTCACGCATACTGTGCTGATATGAAGGGTACAAGGGCCTTTGCATCGCTATCGAACAATCCTGTCGGGAGCATCTGGATAAACGACAGGCGCTTCTCGGAGCCTGCAATTCTGGACAGCAAAGGGCGCACGGCACTGATAAAGGAGCTGTCTGAGGACCTCAAAAGCATAAAGGACAGCAAAGGAAAAAGGATAGTGCGCAAGATACATGATACCAGAAGCTACTACGGCAAGGCCGGATTCATAGTGCCGGATATCATGTTTGAGATGTCTGAAGGCTACACTGTCGATGTAAGCTCGCATTCAGAAGCGTATGTATATGCAACCGAACGCTCAAGAAGCGGTGACCATACCAGGTATGGCATCATAGGTGCATATCCCAAAAGGCACATAAGGCTGAAGCCGCGAATGTCAGTGGCGGATATGGCAGAAGTGGTTACGGCCTTTTATTCAGGCAGCGGCTGAGCGGTCTGCATTGGCAGAAACCCATAAGCGTGCATGCGCTCCGGGCAAAACACTCAATATTTTAAGTCTGAACCTCATATATGTATAGGTGGAAGCTGGATGAAAACAAAGAGGATCATGCAGAGTGTAGTAGCGGCATCTGAAGTTCAGCATGATGAAAGCCCGTCTCTCGAACAGCATCGGCTGGCCTCACTTAAAAGAGCCACGGATAACGACACAAAACGGGCATTCTGGATGCGCATGAAATGGTACGAAATAGACGAGAAGGGAATACGCCTTACCCGTGGGCATTGGAAAGATCCCGAGGTATGCAGGGAAGGCGTGCGCTATCTGGGAGGGGCACTTGGCAAAGAACTTGCTGAACTTGAAGAAAAAGATTTTATGGCAAACGGCTTTTCCGGCCTTCTACACCATTATAACAACAGCCCAAAAGACTCTGTCCTGGATGCAGTCAGAAATACGCCTTACGTGCAGCGTCTTAAGCCTCCTGATTATGCATCGCTCGGGCATAAAGAAGCGATAGCAGAGGCCGAAGGCCTTTATAAAAAGAAGGATGCAAAAGGCCTTTTCAGGCTGGTCAGAGAGAATGAATATGCGGCAGTATACGTCGCCTCTGATAGCGCCCTCTCAGGTGTCACCTACAAATCCAGGTATATCACTGCGGCATACGTAGCTGCAGCCTTTTGGGAAAGCGCCGCAGC
>JAJYIA010000016.1 GCA_021796295.1 Microcaldota archaeon | reverse complement strand
GCAGCTGCAGGTGTTAAGCCACATTTCGGCATTTGACGAATTTATATGCATCATTTAAGAATATAGCAAAAGTATAATTTTAGTGTGATGTGATGCCTAGAAACGAAAGGCGTGAAATGAAAAGAAGCGACAGCAGGATGGGAGCATTCGGCTTGAGGCTCATAGGGAGCCTGATATATTTGGGCGTTGTCCTATTTGCTGCAAGCTCGCTGGCAGTGAGCGCTGCAGTATGGCAGCCCTTGCTCTATGCTGCAGCTGTCGTTGGTGCAGTAGTGCTCTTTTTTACTAATTTTGGTAGCTTCGGCGCATTTGGGAACTTCGCCGCACGCAGCTCACTTACTGCTGCTGTGGTTGCAGGATTCTCGCTTATAGCGCTTACTGCAGGGCAAACCCTACTCTTCCTGGTGGTGATAATAGGTTTCATCTTCTCCTTTGTGGGAAGCGGCCTTGAGTATAAGTATCTGGATTAAGGCTTTTCCTTTTCTTTTTTTTCTTTTTTTATTTTGCTGTTTCCTTTTTTCCTGCCTTTCTGAACTCATTCTTGCAATATAGTGCCAACAGGTAATTGCTCTCTAAGCTCCAGTTTCTCGACGATATTCCTTTGTAGATCATTATTAGGAATAATCTGGAACTTCCTATTACCCTGCATATCTTTAATATCTAAAATCCTGATTTCCCTTGTTTCAGACGACAGACCATCCCAGAATTTGTCGATTTTTTCTTGTTGTGCAAGATGCTCTGCAACCCTCATAAGTAAGTAGGTTATATGGCAGGTGAAGACATCAACAATCACATGGTCTGCCAATCTCTTGAATACTGGGCGCATATTCGCATCCTGCTTCATGTGTCTGAATCCCTTCTCTATCTTATCCTTTGAAAAATAAGTAGCGAAGATCTCTTTAGGGTCCATGTTCTTGTTTGTCATCAGACAGAACTTGCCATCATTCTTCTCTGCACGGTTAACTTCAACCTGATTTATGCGCCAAGAAACCTCTTTCCCGTTCTGCTCAATGACCAAATATCTTCTCAGAGGTTTTGCTATCTCAGTTGCCTTCTTCATCGTAAGTTCGCCTTGGTCGTCAAGGCGTTCAATCATGTTATTTATCCTGAAATCTCTTCTCTCCTTCTGATCTCTTGCGACCTTCGGCGAATAATACAAAATTACAATTCTCCTTCTGCCGAAGACATTCTTTATCTCTTTTCTCAGTTTTATCTCATCCGCTCCGTTTTTTATCGTATCCCAAGTGCCTGTTGAGAAATCAGTTCCAACCTTCGACTTCTTCACGAAAGTATGGTTTGAACGCAGACCTATTATGTAGTCGTATTTTGTCGTGTCCATGAGCCTTATGTTGTCTTCCGAGTCGAAACCACGGTCCATTATCAACATACATTTCTCTTTTTTCATGATGACCTTCGGGTAGTAAACCATTTCATGCACTGTTCTTGCGTCGTTAATGTTACCTCTGAAAACCTTGCTGACTACAGGAAGACCATATCTGCCATTCATTATCATTGCGATATTTATCTGGAGTTTGTCAAGTTTGCCGTCCTTGTTATGCCCAAAAAATGCCAGAGGGCAACATTTGCCTTCGAAGTAAGTTGAGGTTATGTCATAAAAGAACACATTTTCTTCCTTCCCGAACAGTCTCAAGGCACTATTGTACAGGTCTATCGATATGCGGTATAGGTGGTCTAAGTTTCTTTCCTCGTCGTAAATCTTGTCCATAAGATATTGTTGCGTATTGTCAGTTATGCGTGAAGAATCGAAATTGAGCAAAATAGGCAAGTGCGTCGTTCCAACCCATCTGGAAAGATTATGTGAACTTGGTTTGTCCTCAAGTAAGCGATGAGCAATTGTTAGAAAGAGTTCCAAACCTAAAGATAGACCTTGTCTCTTTGGTACATACCTGTTGACGATATTTATCATGTCAACCTTTTCTGCTGCATGATAAAGTAGGGCCACATCTCCGAAGCGGTAAGTCGCAGTTGGTGTATTCTTAACAATAGGCATTGCGTCTGGTTTCTTACGTGGATCCGTTCTGCCATAATACTCCAAAATCCTTTGTCTGACTTTACCCCTTTTTATGTATGACTCGACTCGATAGTAGTAATTCCTGCCTCCTGTTTTTTTGCACCTTATGAAGCTCATATAGTGCCATTTGGCACTATAAATATAAAAACCTTTGCATCTATATTGAGACCTATTTTACGTCATAGAACTAGAAATAGTGCCAACTTTCTTCTGAACTCAGTTCAGAAAGGCAGGTTTTTTTATTTTGCTGTTTCCTTTTTTTATTTTGCTGTTTCCTTTTTTTATTTTGCTGTTTCCTTTTTTTATTTTGCTGTTTCCTTTTTTTACAATGAGGAGAGCGCAGAGGCTACTGCGAAACCAATGCCTTCAGGGCCTCGCTGTTTTTCATCTCTGAGACCTTTTTCAGCGCAGTATAGGTGGCAAGGGCCGTGTTATAGACGTCTCTTGTCCTGCCCCTTGAGAATGTCCAGACATCCTTTACGCCTGCCAGCTCAAGCACATGGCTTGCAGTATCTGCTGCTACTATGCCAACGCCCCTTGGCGCGGGCTTGAGTATGATCTCTGAACTTCCGAATTTTGCGCGCTCCCTAAGCGGCAGAGTATGCGGTGTGCCGCAGCTGCACTCCCATGAGCCGCATCCCAGCTTTACTGTGATGACGCGCCGTTTGGCATCGCGTATTGCCGCCTCTATAGCTGGCTTGACCTCGACATCCTTGCCCACACCCACGCCCATATGGCCGCTCCTATCTCCGACTGCAACGGTAACCCTGAACTTCTGCTTTCGGTTATTCTTTGTCATGCGCTGCACAGAGATGATTTCGAGCACCTTGTCCTCAAGGTTGGGAAGCAATGTATCGACAATCTCAACCTCTTTTATGGTCTTGCCGTTTGCAAAGATCTCCTCTATTGACTTTATTGCTCCGCTTCTGACAAGTTCGCCAACCTTTGTCTTAGGGACCCATGATGCAGTGTAAGGCTTATCCTCGTCCAATATATCACTCTTTTGCCAGCTTAGACCTTAACTCATTGAAAAGGCTGTTAAGCTTATCAGGCTCTTTGCCTGCTTTTATGTATGCGCCGTACTGCCTTTCATACTTTGATATTTCTTTCTTCAGCGATGCTGCATAGGCTGTGTCAGAGCAGTCGTACACAGTATCGGGTATCTCCACGCCTGACCTTAGCTTCATGCCCCTGTCTATGCAGCCCTTTGCAAAGACGAAGGGTATGGAGTTCTTCACAGGAGAACTTAGGCCTATGTCAAGCACATACTCACTATCCTTTGACTTCTTAAGGGCCTTTGATGCGAGGAGCATGCCTGTCAGATAGGCCGTGGCCCTGTTGCTATGGCTTGGCCATCCCATCCCTTTAAGCTCGTTTGAATCAGCATATGCTGTTATCATATCACCGTGCTCAGAATACATTGCAACCTCGCCTATTATGCGCCTGTTGCTTCTCCTAACAATCACGCGCTCCATGCCGCCCTTCACAAGGGCGAGCCTCTTCTTGTAGTTTGTAAGGCCTTTGCGCCTCCTCTTGAATGCAAGTGATTTCTTGACTGCCATTATTTCGCCTTGTATGCCTTTTTGATCTCCTCGTTTATCTCCTTGAGCTCCGATTCGCTGAGTTTTATGCCTTCCTCTGACATGTGAAGGAGAAGCGAAGACTTGTCTGCAAAGCTGTTCCCTTTTGCAAGGGCGTAGTAGTGCTTGAATGCCTGCCTGTCAAGCTTGCCCTTGGACTTGAGAATGCCCAGGAGTAGCCTCTGCGACCTTATCTTCTTCTTCCAGCGCCTGCCGAGCCTTGCTTTTGCAGAGCCGTGCCTTCTGCCCTGGCCCCTGCCCCTGCCTTTTGACCTGCGCCTCCTCAGATCCTTTGAGTTCAAGCTTATGTTGTGCCTCTCCTTGAGAGCGAAGACACTGCCGTTCTTGATGAGCTTCCTGACGTCGTCTCGGGTAAGGGCCTTGCCTATCTCTTCGCGCGCATTGCTGTTTAGGCGTATTGCATTCTCGCCTCTGCCTGTAAGCTCAGATGCTATGCGCTTTACGAATTTAGCTCCCATCATGACACCCTGTTAAGAACACGCAGACCGTGCCTCTCTGCCATATCCTGCAGCATGATCCTCTTCCTCCTTGAAAGCGCATGATGCAGTATCACCGAGGTATTTTTTATGCCTGCGGCGTCCATGAGCTCTGCGCTGTTGTGCACAAGCACTGGAAGAGTGCCGTCATGTATACGGTGCCTCTCCGCAGCGCTGTTCTTATAGCCTATTCTCGGGATTGCACCATAGCCGCTTCTCATAACGCGCTTCTTGTTGTCTATGCCGCGCTGGTGCCTCCACCTGGGCTTAACCCCTTTCCTATTCTTCGAGCCGTAGTTGGGCACTATAAAGCGCGGATGTTTCCTCTTCATATCACTCAGCCTTGCTTATGTATATGCCGTCCTGGAAGACGCGAGTGTCGTAGCCTCGAGAGTAGCACGCCTTGCGCAGATTCGCCACAGTCTGGCCGACGTCATACGGGTCTGCGCCCCTGACTATGACATCCTGGCCCTTCACCTCAACCTTCGTGTCTCCGACAATCTCTGTTACCCTGGGCACCTTCTCCCCGAAAATGTTCTTTATGTAGACCTGCTTGTTCTTGACCTCTATGGTAATCGGGAAGTGCGCATAAAATATTACCATTCTTTTCTCTATGCCGTTTACAACGCCGTTTATTGCTGACCTGACCTCGGAAGAGAAGGCTTGGGCTGCAAGGGCCGAGACCTTTTCAAGCTTCTTGTTAGGCGAGCCTTTGACTGTAATCTTGCCGCCTTCAACCGCCACCTTCAGAAGCCTTGTGTTTATCTTCTTTGAGGATGAGCCGGACTTTCCTTTAAGCATAAGCATGCTTTCTGCAATCTTGACTTCTACGCCCTCAGGCACATCTATCTCGTGCATGAATATCAGTATACATACGCTATAAGCCTGCCTCCCGTGCCCTCGGCCTTTGCCTCGGCATTGGTCATTATGCCCTTGGGTGTTGATACGACAAGTATGCCGAAGTCCTTGCTTGGGATGTATCTGTTCTCGTATTCCTGGAACTCCCTTGCCTTTGTAGCATGCCTGGGCTTTATCACGCCTATGTCGTTTATCCTCTTTGAAAGCGTCACATTGAGCCTTTTCGCCTTTGCCTCGCTGTACTCTGCATACTCCTTTATGTAGCCCTCCTTTTTCATCGTGTCAAGCACAGCCCTCACAAGCTTTGTCGAAGGCACGCTGCATTCGTATTTGCCCTTGCTTTCGCAGACCTTTATCTTGTTAAGCGCATCCGCAAGCACGTCAACCAAAACATCACCAGCATCAATACTTTTCAAAGCCTATCTCACGTGCCACTTCCCTAAAGCAGCGCCTGCATATGTTCAAAGAATACCTCCTTATGAGGCCGCGCGAGGTGCCGCATATCCTGCAGCGCCTTGTACCCCGGCCTTTCCTCTTGTCTTCGTACGGACGCATCTAACTACCCTCTGTGAGCTTTACATTGAGTTCCTTTTTCAGGTATTCAAGCAGCTCATCCCTTCCTATCTCGCGGTGGCTTTTCTTTATAACGCCTGGCTTTCTCCTGCGCAGCTCTACCCTTTTGCCTCCCCTTGAAAAGGCCGCGTTTATGTTCATGCCCAGAATGCCTATCTTGGGGTCGTACTTTACGCCGCTTAGGTAAATATATTCCTTGACTCCGAAATTGAGCGAATTCCTTGCTATGGAGCTGCTGTTTATGGTGTTGTTGTTCGCATCAAGGGTTCTTTTTAGCAGGTCAAGGGCCACAGGGCCGCGGAGCGTAGCTACCGCGCCTATCTTCTGGCCCTTCCTGAGTTTGAGCTCAGGATCCCTCCTCTTTGAGAGCGTCGTGCCTGCATCATGGTTTGTCAGCTTTTTTATGAGGAGCTTGGCGTTCTCTATCGCATTCTCGTTCATGCCTATGCCTATGTTTATGACGACCTTGTCAAGGCGTATCTCCGACATCGTGTTTATCTTCATGCCATCACTCCACAGCCATGATGTTCCTCAGCGGGGTCTCGAATTCTGATGTGCCGCTTACCTTGGCTAGAGCAAGCCTTGAAGCCGTGCCGCTTACCAGCTCTTTTATAATGCCATATTCAGAGGCATGGGTGCCGCTTATGACAAGGCATTTAGAGCCCTTCTCCATTTTTATTACCTTCTCAGGGCTGCCTGACGATACTACTACTGAGTCATTGACAGACATGCCCTCTCCTGCAGAAACTACACTGCCGTTCATCAGGCGCAGCATGAGCCTGCCGCCTCTTAGGGTATATTTGCCTGTTATCTTAAGCACCCTTTTCTCATCCTTGCCGCATTTGTCTAGCGCGAATGATGAGGCATGGTTTATCACCACCTTGTAATACTCTGACTCTGGCTTGAGGTGTATAATGTCTGAAAAGCCCACGGCATAGCGCTCCTCTCTTACAACCCTGCCGTTGACCTCTATGCTGCCCGAGCCTATTACAGACTTTGCCTCGGCGGACGAGGCAACGGCATGGAGCTTGTCCCTCAGAACCGATACGAGGCTTATACTTGAAATGGCAGTATGCGCACCTGGCAGCGGCTTGGCTATGTAAGCCGCTCGCTGCCTCTGGATCTGCATGTACTTTGATGAAGCGAGCCTTTTTATATGACGCCTGTTGCCCTTGCCTGCCATAATAATCACATTTTCTACTGCTTTACCCCGAGCTTCTCCCTTCTGAGCTTGTCTCCGGTATCTATGGCCGTTATATAAACATTCGAGGCCTTGATGGGCAGCAACAGCTCCTTGCCCTTTGCCGTCTTCCTTGAAATGCCTTCTATGTATACTGCAGACCTCCTTAGGTCTACCCTGTTCACTTTGCCGCTTTTGCCCTTGTTTGAGCCTGTCATCACCTTAACAGTATCTCCGCGCCTGACCTGTATGCTGCGCCTCTTTATGCCGAGCTTCTCCGCTGCCTCCTTCGCTACATGCGCATGCGCATAGCTCTGCCTTACGTGCATAGGCGCGTTGAACCTGAAGAGCCTTTGCTTTCTTGGCTTTGAACTCTGCATATGCTCATCTCATATGATCCTGGAGGCTATTCCTGCTATCTTTACGAACCTCTCGACCACTTCCCTTGCTATGGCGCCCTTTACCTCAGTGCCTACGGGCAGGTTCTCATCATTGATCATGATGCCTGCGTTGTCCTCGAATCTTACGCGCATGCCGTTTGACCTTCGCAGCACAGCCCTCTGCCTTATTATTACCACGCGCACAGGCTTTTTCAGGTATGCTGCCGAGCCTCTCCTCACGCTTGCAGAGACTATATCTGCAATGCCTGCTGCAGCCTGCTTGCCGTGCCTGCCTCCTCCGCCCTTGCCTATCAGGTGTATTATCCTGAATTCCTGGGCTCCGCTGTTGTCTGCGCATGCGAGCACTGTGCCAGGTATGAGCGTCTTTGTGGTCCTAGAGGCAACTCCTTTCATAAAAATTACACCTTGTTGTTTACAACTTTTGTTATGACAAAGGATTTCGTCTTGCTGAGCCTTCTCGTTTCTGCGATGTCTACGGCACTGCCCTCCTTTGCGTTTATGCATTCCGGATTGTGCGCAGGTATTCTTGAATGCTTTCTCAGATATCTGCCGTATTTGTATATGTATTTTGTATAATCGATCCTGATAATTGCGGTATGCTTGGCTTTTGAACTGACAACTATGCCAGAGAGCCTCATCCCGCGCGTCTTTATGCTGCCGTGTATGGCGCAGCGTGGATCATTGCAAGCTTCCATGTATATTACCTAAGTATGCCTTTTCCTGTAATACTTCATGCCCTTCTCTATGCGCTCGTATGGCCTGAAGTTTATCTCTTCACCGCGCACGATAAAGGAGCCTGAAGGCGTGTAGAACCTGAATAGAGAGCCAGGCTTTATTAGGGCTTTCCTGCCTTTTCTGCCCTTTATCACAAGCGTATTCTTAGTTTCGTCTATAACGCTTCCGTATGCGCCCTTTGCATGCATGTCGGATGAGCCTATAACCCTTACCTTAAGCCCTATAAGCTCAGCCAGCACTATATTTCTGTTGTCATATTCCATGGCCTTACCTGCAGCATGTGTCTCTTGTAACATTCATATCAATTGTAGGCCTGGAATGCCTGCAAAAGCAGAAAGGTATGAATGAGGAGCTACCCCAATCTAACGCTTTCGGGAACCTATTCTAATCCCTCCGTGCGGAGTTCACCAGATTTATTATGCATGCAAAGGTATTTATTGCTAACTTAGCTATCGTGGCGTAAACCCTACCTCCTTCAGGGGTGGGATATAAGCCACGTAGAGACGAAATATATGACGGGCATCTATGAGAACTAGAGGGAACACGACTGCATAACACAATCGTTTCCTCCATCGGTTTGTAATAATCATACATCACCTGTTTTTATATTCCTTTCCATCATATTCCTTATTGCAGTTTGCGGCTATACGACAATCATCTATTCGTGCTCGAAGCACATTCTGGTAGTCGTTTAGGCCCCCAAGCAGAGCTCTTGGAGTCTTCCAGCAGAGATTGTGTTCTGCCATTATTTCAGGCATAGGCGTGAAGGATTTGATCAGAATAGGCGCATGCCATGCCGCTTTATGCCCTTCTCAGCGAGCGCGTGGGATATTATCGGCAGCGCGATGGTTGCATCGCAGTAGCACTGTGCGAATCTTCCTTCAGGGGTCTCTTTCCCCCATGACACTGCCTCTTCGAATGTACAGCCTGAAAGGCCTCCCCACTGAGGCGAATCAGTAGTTATCTGTATTGCATATTTGTGCGGGTGGTAAGGCTCGCTAGTGCCAGCCCTTTCCTTTTTGTTATCTTTTCCGGGAATTTTACGGTCAGTGTAAAGGAGGTCTGCAGTGACTGCGAAAAGCTGGATGAAATCTTTTGGCACTCCGCCGCCTATATACACAACCCCTGTCTTGTCTATCTTCTCAGCGAGCTTCATGAACTCGTAGTAGTCCTTGGCGTTGTCAAGAACAAGGTCAAAGCCCTTGCTTTTCGCTATGAGCATCGCGTCTCCGTAGGGGCTGTCGATGATCGCAGGGCAGAATATAGGTATGTTATTTTCTGCAGCGACTGCAACAATGCTTTTGATATTTTTCTTTGAGAGCCATTTGCCAAAGAGATAAAGGAACTCCCTTGAAGAGTATGGAGTGCCTGACTTGAGCGTGAGAATGAATTCTGCAATCATCTCTGTCATTACCATGTAGTCGGATTCCTTCCCGAAGACGTCATAATATCTGTTGAAGCCCTTGCCGAACATTCCCAGGTCATCGATCATATGCGATCCTTTGTAATAGCTGAAGCCCATCGCCTCGATCATGTCTTCGGATATGTTTGCACCTGTAGAAACGAGTATGTCTATGTAATAGTTTTCCAGCAGCCATCTGATGATCTTCCACTGGCCTGTTGTCGATAGAGAACCGGCGTATCCGAGGAGTATGCAGAGCTTCTCTTCCTTTAACATGTTCCCGTATATCTCGGTTACCTCTGCCAGCTTTCTTCCCTGAAAGCCCGTCTGCGCCATTTTATCCAAGAGCTCCGATATTGATTTATTGCGCTCAACCTCAATGGCTTTGACCCCACCAGAAAAGCTTTTTTCTTCCATGACTTAGCTATTCACAGAAATTATTTATATACTTTGTATGCAATTTTATTACGCTGTCAAATTTTTATACAAAGGGTAAGGTTGTTCCACTCCCATACAAATACAAGGACGCTGCTCCAATACGTTATCTGGTAAGCCACTCGTCCTGCTTCCAGAATGTAAGCATGCAGTATATTGAGATGAAGAGCATCGCAGACATGACCACGCCGCCCGAGAGCAGAGTCCTTATCTTTCTGCCTTCTGACATCCTATCCGCTATGGCTATGGTAAACAGGGCTATGCTTACAAGCACCATTAACCTCAGTAAGGTGAGCGAGATGAAGAGGTAGCCCAGCCTTTTGAAGTTTAGGTAGAAGAGAAGGCCGAGCTTGTGCAGCACAAATGTGGCAAATGAGACATGTGCAGTGGAGAGGTAGCCTATCTCCACTGCGAATGACGCAAGAACGAGAAGCGGCATGATGTAGGCATAGCAGACGTTGAACGTGTAGAAGGCGCCGCTCTTTGCCAGTGTGCCGTCATCCAGCTCCCTGAAAAAGCTCAGATAGCTTGACCTTGTCCACCTTACAAGCTGCTTTATGACCTTCGAGAGGGATTCCTGGGGCTCAGTTATGGCTTTTATATCATAGTCTTTCAGCACCTTGTAACCCGACCTTACAGCATAGCCTGTCATCTGGAAATCATCGCCGTTCGTGTACCTGAACCTGAATAGCCTCGGGCTCCTGAACTGCTCCGACTGCATGAAGGGGCGCACCAGCCCTGTTCTGTACATGGCGCACCTTCCATCTAGGACAAGGACCCGGCCAGTTGAGGAGAGCGTCCTGAATATGACCTCGGTGACTCTCTGGAAGAATTCTGAGCAGTACGAGGCTATGCTTCTGTTCAGCCTCACTGCGGCATTGACGCCTACGCCGCCTACGCTGTCATTGAAAAGGGAAAGCATGCTCTCCACAGCATTAGAAGGCACCTCGGTGTCGCTGTCAAGAAAGAGCACATGTTCTGTTTTGACATGGCCTATGGCCTCGGAGAGCGCTGCGCGCTTGCTTCCTGGAAAGGCCACGAATGTGGCGTTGTGTCTCTTGGCTGCGCTGGCATAGGCAGCATTATGCGGGCCTATGGCGATGAGGCTTCTGCACTGCCCTGCGGCCGAGCGCATAGAATTCTCAAAAACTGCCATGTCCTCGTTGTACACAGGCATTATCACAGTGACATCATCCTTGGTAAGGCCGTTCCTGTACCTCGGATGGCACTTGTAACTCCTGGACTTGTACGTATTTATCAGGTAAAAGGATATCGAGACAAGCGCAGTAAATATCGATATCGCATAGTATATACGGAGGGTTTCGTGTATCATGCCATTACACTGCTTTTATGCACTGCAGATAAACACTGCATGCAAAGCAATTTATTCCTTATAGATATGTTTCGTGTTTGGAGGTCTAGGCTTTGCATTCACAGGCAAAGCCCTCTGCGACTTCAAGACAAGCACATTATACTTGTAGTGCGCAGCAATTCAGCAATATATATAAACCTTTACGTTCAAGGTATATGCTTGGTGCTTTTATGGCAACCATGAGCTCCTAGAGGCTTGTGTGTTGAGAGCTTTTTTTGCTTGATGACATACATTCCTAGAGGTTATGCTCCGCCATAAAAAGATGAGATTGCTTATTTGCAATTGATTTGAGTAGAAGCGAGCCTGACACAGAATTTAAGCCACCTAGGGGATGGCTTGGCTCCAGCAGCGGAAAAGGTCGTGGCAAGCTGCGAAAAGCCCGGGGTAGTCGCATGTCAGACTTTGAACCCGGGATTACCTTTTGCGCCATGAATAGTGGCGCATGCGTACGCGGGGAATTGAAATATCTTAGTACCCGCAGGAGAAGAAAGCGAAAGCGATGCCGTGAGTAATACGAATGAAAGCGGCTTAGGGCGAACCGAATTGCGCCATGCAAATGGCGCCAGATGTGGTGCAGCTTTTAGGGCGGCAGGCGAGTCGAACGCTCTGGAAAGAGCGGCCAAAGAGAGTGACAGCCTCGTAGGCGAAACCGTGCCGGTCGTGCTGTGTAAGAGTAGCTCGGCCTGAATATGTCGAGCGAAGTCGGGGTATTAAACCCCAACCCTAAATATTGGCTGGAGACCGATAGCGTACAAGTAGCGTGAGCGAAAGCTGAAAAGAACCCACACGCGTGGGGCTGAAAAGATCTGAAACTAGGTGGTTACGAGAAGGCAGGGCGTGAAAGGAATGATGTGCGTGAAGCGAAGATGCGAGAGCATCAAGCGAGGCGCACGGATCAATGTCCCGTCTTTCTTCTCGAAGCAAGAGCCAGGGAGTGTATGGGCGTGGCAAGCCGAAAGGCGAAGCGAAAGCGAATGCGCGCAAGCAATGAGGCGCAGGATATGAAAATGTCTAAGTCACCCTTTTACGACCCGAAGCCATTGTGATCTACGCGCGGCCAGGACGAAGTTGGGTTTGTACCCGATGGAGGTCCGCAACCAATCCTAGTATATCTGGCTGGGTGAGCTGCGGGTAGGGGCGATAGACCAATCGAACATGGCAATAGCGGGTCCCCTCCGAAGTATATTTAGTATAGCTCCGGGCGAGCTTGCACATGAGGTAGAGCTACCGATTGGAAGTCTTGGAGTCGAAAGGCTCCATCTTCTCTTCAAACTCCGAATGCATGTGCTGCGTAGACCCCGGAAGTCGGCTGCATTGGGTAAGCTAGTGCAGCGAAACTGGAAAGGCAGCGACCACGGTTAAGGTCCCTAAATCCTAGTTAAGTGTATCTAAAGACGGCGCAATCTAAGACAGTCGGGAGGTAGGCTCAGAAGCAGCCATCCTTCAAAAAACGCGTAATAGCGTACCGATTGAGGTTGTACTATCTGAAAATGGACGGGGCTAAACTAGGTACCGAGACCGTGGCATCTAAGGATGGGTAGGGGGGCGTGCTGCATGGCCTGAAGCCTGGTCATGAGATCAGGTGGACCATACAGCAGTGAAAATCCTGGTGTTAGTAACAGCAAATAAGGGTGAGAATCCCTTACGCCGAAAGCACAAGGTTTTCCTTGCGATGATCGTCAGCTGGGAGTTAGCCGATCCTAAGCAGGCAGCCAATTACTAGCCTGCAAAAGGGGAGCCTGTTAATATTCAGGCGCCTAGCACGTAGGTGTGGCGACACAAGGCGTATTTCCGACGCTTGAGGATAGGTCTGAAAGCAAGTGCAAATGGCTGCGGAGTCTCGTTATGAGGAGAAGCAGCTAAATGAACCGCATTATGGCTGAATTCTTGAGCCCGTGAAAAGGGAATACGCAACGATCGTGCTAGATCGTACCTAGAACCAGTACAGGTGCTGCTGGCTGAAAAAGCCAAGGCGTGTCAGGAGAACCCAGGTTAGGGAAATCGGCAAATTGGTGGCGTAAGTTATCGATAAGCCATGTCTACGCTTGGTAAGTGTAGATAGCATTAACAAGGGGAGAGCGACTGTTTATCAAAAACACAACTCACCGCACAGCCGTAAGGCTTAGTATAGTGGGTGACGCCTGCTCACCGCTAGTACGCGAAACCCCGTTTCAACGGGACTAAACGCTAGCAAAGAGCGGGAGTAACTCTGACTCTCTTTAGGTAGCGTAATACCTCGTCACTTAATAGGTGACTTGCATGAATGGCGTAACGTCTCTCCCACTGTCCCAACTTGGGACCTGGTGAACTCACTACGTGGTGTACATGCCACGTTCTCTCAGTGGGTAGCGAAGTCTCCATGAAACTTGACTATAGCCTGTTGTTGTTGTGTGTGAGATACTGCATAGCGTAAGTGGAAGCGTCGATGTGCGGGCTTCGGCCCGTGCGGAGCGAACCTGTAACACCACTCTTTATTTCTTACGCAACTAACCCGAAAGGGACAGCAGCAGGTGGATAGTTAGACTGGGCGGTTGCTTTCGATAAAGAAACGAAAGTGACCAATGCTCTGCTTAAGTGGGTTGGGAACCCACCGTGAAGCATAAAGGCAAATGCAGGGCTGACTGTATTCCGACAAGCGTGGGATGCAGACTGGAAACAGGGGCTTAACGAACTCTGGATGCCTTTTTAATGGGGCACCATGCTGTCAAAAAAGTTACTCTGGAGGTAACCGGTTCGTGGCTGGCGAGAGTTCACATCGACCCAGCCGTTTGATACACCGATATGGGCTTAGGTTATCCTGGCGGTGCAGGAGCCGCCAAGGGTTGGACTGCTCGTCCATTAAAAACCTACATGAGCTGAGTTCAGTACGTCGCGAGACAGTACGGTAGCAACTACTGAGAGTGTTAGTGTCAGAGGATAAGGTATCCTTAATACGAGAGGAACAGGATACCGGCGCCTCTAGTGGACCGGTTGTTCATGGCATTGCCGGGTAGCCACGCGCTAAGCGGATAAATCCTGAAAGCATCTAAGGATGAAGCCGCATCCGAAACGAGACACTTAGGGTGGCCATAGTACATGGCCTTGATAGAGCGGGCGTGTAGATAGAAAGCTCACGCGATCTAAGAGCGCACCGCCACTAAATCCTAAAAATTGTCAGGCTCGCTTCTCTATTTTTTCGTATATGATTTCGCAATCCCTAGGTTGATAGTATGGCACCAATACCAGAAGACCTTCCTAGAATAAGGTATACTTTTCTCTGCTTTCGGCAAAGTTAATAACACCATATATAATTAGTCGGTACAACAAACAGGTGCAAACTCGAGTACTTCGCAGTACATAAAGTCCACAGGTCTGAAGAAGAACAAACTGAAGGCGCATCAGGCAAAATCGAATGCGGAATTGAAGGATATTACGATTTCTGCTATGGAAAGTATACAAAGACATCCTGCACTTTTAACATCCTTTTTTACAATATTAATGGGCTATGAGTAGCGCAATTATCCATAAGTCTGTAGAAGTCTTAAACGACAAATTAGGCCTTGATATACTCCCTAAAAATTAGGGGAGTTAAGGTTTATAAGCTTTTTATCTAAACGCTTATTGTATGCGGTATGATTATATGGCAGAAAACCTTCATGAACTGTCAATGGATGAGCTTCTTGAGAAGCTGCGGAAGATGATAGAGGAGCTTGTAAGCGGAGTGGATAGGGTGCTTGATGAGAACAAGGAGCTCGGGCTCGAAGCTGTAGGTGAGTTGCGCGACCACATAAGCAGCAGGTTCAATGAAAGCAACGGGATACAGGATAGGGAGAAGCTGCTTAAGCTGCTCGGACTCTTCATCGAAGACACAGCTGCGCTTGAGATAATAAGGGAGGATGCTGAGGAGTGGGTGAAGCTGCTGAATGCCATAGAGGAGAGCATGGTCAGGGGAAGTGTGCAGCTTAGCGAGAAGGAAATTGAAGAGATAGGCAAGCTCACAAGCGATATAAGAAACCTTATAAGGAAGCCGAAGGAATAGGAAGGAGGGCTTAGACATCTGCATAATGCAAAGGCTTCTGCTGTTTTATCATGAAAGCAGCTTGTTCAGCTCCGGATAGCTCTCTATCATGTGCTCCTGCTCAAGCTGCTGGTATAATGAATACATGATGCCTGCGGTAAGGAGTATGCCCATGCCGTTGCCTATTGCCCCTGTAAGGGTGGCGAATGCAGCGAGGAGAGCAACGAAGATGCTGCCTAGGACAATGATAGTGGGCAGGTATTTGTTAAGTATGCTTTCAAGCACCCTTGGATCCCTCCTGAAGCCGGGTATCTGCCATCCGACGTCCTGAAGCTGCTCGGCAACGCTCTTAGGATTCTGGCCTGTCATCTCGACCCAGAACTTGCCGAAAAGCACACAGAGAAGCACAAGTATAAGCGTGTATATTAAAAAATGCAGCCATTCTGGCACAAAAAGCGGGGCTCCTCCCCATGGCATGTAAAGGGGGGATGTGGCTGTGGCTAGCAGGTAAAAGTATGTATTGTAACTACCTACGCCTCCGTATTTCGTTGAATAAGGCAAAAAGCCCGTAGGCTGTATGAGGTAGACAATGCCTCCGGAAAGCACAGGGCCTGAAAATCCTGAAGAGCCGCTCTGGTTGGTGTAATATGCAAAGAAGTGGACTATGTTTGCGGCAGGCCCGTGCACATTAGCTGCGACCCGGAGCCAGACGCTGAGGCTTGCTGTAAGAGATGTGGCAAGTATAACAGGCAATACGCTTACATAGAGCAGCGGTATGGGAAGCCTGCCGCCTACGCCCCTGAACTGACTGAACGCGAGCGGCAGTTCTATCTTCATGTCAAGCACGTATATGCTTACAAGGAAGACTATGATTGCGAAGAAGAGAGGCCCGAAGTCTAGTATAGCTTGGGGTATGGCCGTAGCAGAAGATGCAGCTATGGACGAAATGGCCTCGGGTATGAGTATGTTGGCCGTGCCTGCTATGAGCGAGAAGGCAACTCCTCCTGCTATGAAGAGGTTTATGCCTGAGGTGATGCCGTACTTGACCATCATCTCATCCAGGTATATGACTATTGTGGCGCCTATTGCCAGCTGTATGGCTATGGGAACGAAGTAGGCCCTGCTTATGGGCACAACTGCCGTTGTAGCAAATATCACTGCCTCTACAATCGCTATTGCCATGGCCATGAGCTTCTGCAGGCTCTGGAATCTTCCCTTCTCCTCGATGTTCTCCAGGTCCATATTTATGAGGCCTGCGCCCTGAAGCAGCTGCAGCATTATGCTTGAGAGCACTATGGGACCTATGCCTACAGTCACAAGGGTGCCTATCCTTGCCGCAAATATCGTATTGAGTATGGCGAATATCGAGCTGTTTAGGGAGGTGATGCTTACTCCGAAGGCCGGTGTACTGAACATGATGAAGTAAACAGACATTATAATGGCTGTCCATTTGAGCTTCTCTTTGAATGAAGGCGCAACCTCTGGCTTTTTAATTGAGGGTATCAGCCTAAGTATAGGATCCAGCTTTTCAAGGCCCATTCAGACACCTTTGCCCATTGCCTCCACGCTTTTATACCTGCTTATCCACACTCAGCACCACTATATAGCCATTCGATTTTGCCTCCCTTTTATTTACTTTTGAGGCCATGCCGAACGCCGAGCCCAGAAAGCCCAGGAACATGGGCACTGAGATTTCGACGAAATTATTGGCTGAGTTGTATGCAGCGTATCTAAGCTCGATTGAGAATTTAGTCCGAGCATCTTTAATAATCTTTGCCTCGCTTATGCCAAGGAAGGCAGCCATGCCGCTTATTGTAGCAGCAGAGGCAGAATGCTGCTGCTTGCCAATGTCCTTGCCTGCAAAAAAGAGAAGTGCAGAAGCCTTCTTTAAGAGACTGTGCTCCAGTATGGGCATTATAGACAGGAAGGAGTACTTCCCTGATTCCTCGCTGCGCGCAATGCCGTATATGCCCGTCATGTAGCTTTCCATGGACCTGATGACGCTGAATGTTGGTATGGGCATTGTATCCTGGACAGGTTCAGGGCCTGGCTCTGCCACAAACTGGCAGAATTTAGAACCGTTGTGCATGCACCTTGTCTCGCGCACATGCATAGGCGTACCCAGAAAAGAGGAGAGGTAGCCTGCGATTATGCCGCTTTCGTATGAGTGCATGCTGCGCCCAGTGTAAGGTGCCGGACCTCCCTTTGCTTTTACTACAGGTGAACTCCTTGATGGATAATAGAGCATACGACCAAGACAGGCTTTATCAAGCAGATGAAGCATCGCCTTTATGTCTGGATTGTCTGCATACGCGTGCCTGCCTACGGAAAAGCCATGCCTGTACGCCATGGCAGCCATAGAGGGGGAAGAATTATAGAGCAGGGTATGCAGCTGAACGCCAGGAGTGCCTGCCGCGCCTTCGGAAAGAAGATCTTTTATAAGCAGGCTCTCCACATCTTCGGCGGCTTCGGCCATGTGCACGGGCCTCGCCGCTTTACGGGCAGACCTTGAGGCCTTCTTGTTTGCCTTGATAGGCCGCCGGGTTTTTGGCGTTGCCTTTCTTTTCATCGCGAGGCGCGGGCCTTTGCGCCTCTTGCCTTCGGCCCATGCTTTTGACGATTTTGAATTCGTGCGTGGCACGTCCTGCACCCATAAACCTTCTCTCTTGCATTATATATTCTTTGCGCTGTTGCACATTAGCTTTTTGAATTATTCATACCTGACACCAACAGAATAAATTACAGGCTCTTCGTAAGGATGTGCTTTTCTTATAGCTCTGCAGACAGCCATGACTTTACCTTTCGGGCACGACATCTCGATTTTTACAGAAGGCACTTTGGATACCTTTCCCACTCTGCCTATGTTCGGATGGGCGCCTTTTTCCGATTTCCATGTGCCATAGCCCTTCGTTATAATGGCGCATCTGCTGTAATTGCCGAATCTGCCTGCACCTGCCTTTGATGCAACATCCAAAAGCTTACCTATCAGCCCTTCATTGTCGGGGCAATCAAATATAATCCTATATTCCATAGCACCATCCAATAATCGGGCACGGCGGGATTTGAACCCGTAACCATAGACGGAAGAACTGAAAAAGTTCGACGTGTATCCTTTCTAGCCATAGCAACCCCGATTAAGCGCATTTACGCGCAAATGAACCCCGATGATTCATAGTTATTCCGCGCCCAGAATTTATATAGACGCCGGGTGCGGTTTTACACCAAAACTGAACCCCAACCCAGATTGAGCCATAAGCTTGGCCGAAGGCTAAGAACGGCTTAATCTTGGGTTTTGGTATCTTTCCCGCCTCATTTTGGGCTTCTCTACATGCCGCAAAGTTCTCTACATGACTTGGCGATTCCATGTAGAGAAAACCTCCCTCGTAAGCCCTCAAAATAGGGCTATTTTCTCTCTACATGACTGCACATCAATATTATAGCCGTTCATGTAGAGTTTCATGTAGAGAAACTCCCGCCTCGCAGCCTCCGCCCGCCTTTAAGACATCTTTGGATGTCGCACGGCGGGCTACGGCTGCTGCGGCTTACTTTGTAGGACATGAAGGCGTAAAGGCTGATTTTGACCCCCCCTGCAAAATCAGCCGCTTGCTAGGTTGCTAGCTTAAAGTCCGTTGGGACGACCCCCACGTGAGCTAATCTCAAAGAGATTAGCGATAGAGTAGTGGTTTTAAGGATTACAGGTTATCCTTGAGAAAACTATAAGTATCAGGGCAGAAATAAACTATCTTTATGAAAGGGCAGCTTGGGGATATTAGAGCCATCATAGGCATCATCTTTACGTTAGTCATAGGAGGGATAATCATCAACGCCCTCTATAACTCAAGCGTGCAGACTACGGGAGCTAATTCGGCAGTTTCACAGGCCATTGGAGCTGAAGCCAATAGCTTCAATCTATTCGCAAGTATGGTCGTGTTCTTGCTAGACCCGATACACGACATTGAGCTTATTGTTGGCATACTGGCCGCTGCTGGGATAGGGTACAAATTGCTTAATCCGAGCTAGGCAGGCTTCGCTTTGAGGCTTATTAACTAAGTGCAATATTCTATGCGACTTATTTAAAGTTATGCAACGTATTAATAAGTAAACATGCGGGATTTTATGACTGATAAAGAAGAGCTTATTTTAAATATAAAAGCATTGCTCACAAAATATCAAGGCTTAAGTTCTTCTTATAAAAAGAGTGCAGCAGAGCCTAAGGCAGAAGAATATGTAATCGAATTATTCAAGCTTCTTGGCTGGGATAGCTTAAGCGAAGAGGTAATACCGCAACAAAAAATAAAACGAGCTAGTTCATCTGACAGGGTGGATTACAGTTTCAAGATCGCAGGATTTCTAAAGCCCAGCA
>JAJYIA010000015.1 GCA_021796295.1 Microcaldota archaeon | reverse complement strand
AGGCCCATACTATGCGGGCCTGGGCACTGCCGACCTATAATAATTTAGATGTTTTCTTGGTCAATTATTATAATGGAATCAGGAAGGCCTTATATAAGCGTAATAATACCTGCACTTAACGAGGAAAATTACATAATGCATCCTCTGAAAGGGCTTCAGGCGCAACTGTCAGGCGATTTTGAGATCATAGTCGTAGACGGCAAAAGCAGCGACGGCACCATGCGCATGGCAAAGGGCATAGCAAACAAGGTTATAGAAGAGGCTGCCTCCGGTGTAAGTGCAGCCAGAAACGCAGGCGCACATGAAGCCAGCGGCGACGTGCTGCTCTTTCTTGATGCAGATACAAGGCCGGGTAGCGGCCTGATATCCGTATATTCAAAGGCATTCAAGGAGAGCGGCATTGCAGCTGCGACAGGTCCGATAATGCCGCTTGAGAAGTCGGCCATGCCTATGCGCATGGGCTACTTCATAGTTTCTGTGCTGTTCGTAAGGCTCTCAATACTGCTGGGAAGGCCCACAATCATAGGCTCAAACTTTGCCGTGAGGAGGTCTGTATTTGAGAAGTCAGGGGGATTTGACAAGAGCATGGTCACATACGAGGACTGGGATCTCTCGCAACGACTTAGAAAGTACGGCACTGTAAGGTATCTGGGCAGCGCGGGGGTGCAGACAAGCACAAGGCGCATAAAGGAGTGGGGCATCTACGGCTTCTTCAAGTTCTACATGGGCAACATAGTGAGATACAACCTCTTCAAAAAGCCAAAGGCAAACTACGGCCCTGTTAGGTAGCGTGTAGAATTTTCAATCATCTTATTGGCTCGTAGCTGCTGCTTGCCCTGTGGAATACTGCATACCTTAAGGCGTTTACCGTGTGGTATGCAAAATACCTTGCCGCTCCCCATTTCCTGATCCGCCTGGTGCTGGTAAGTGCAACAGCATGCTCTGCATACGCTACCCTTCCAATTGCGCCAAGCCTTCTTGAAAGATCCCAGTCGTGATAGGTGACGAAGTCCTCATTGAAGCCCCCGGATCGTATAAACGCGTTTCTGAGCGCTGCGAAGTTCGAGCCTATTATCGAAGGTATGCCCAGCCTTATGAGCAATTTCACCAGGCCCACTGAGATAAGCCTGTAGCCCAGCCTTGTAAATTCGTCTGCCTTTTCAAGCGGGACAAGTGGCCCTGTAGCGGCAATAACGCCCCTTTTTGAGAATGCAGAAGCGTATGCCTTAAGAAGTGTTTTGGATATTGAGGTGTCTGCATCTATGAAGAGAAGGATCCTGCCCCTTGCGCTCCTTGCTGCCTTGTTGCATGCAGCGCCTATGCTTCTCCTTTTCTCAGACACAATCCTAATGCCCTTAAGCGCATTCCTCGCTATCCTCTGCGTGCCGTCACTGCTCTCGCTGTCTGCAAGTATTACCTCGAAATCCTTGTAAGGCTGCCTCTTTATGCTCTCCAGGGTTCTTCTTATGTATGCGGCCTCATTGTATGTCGGTATTATTATGCTTATCTCAGGCAAGGCATCATCTCTCAGTGCAGAAAGGCTAGCACAGCCACTATATTCACGAGCATGTGCGCCATCATCGAAGGGTATAATGAATTTCTCTTCTTAAATACATATCCTGCAAGAAGGCCGAAAATAAATGCTGCAATGACATCAATCTCAAACGTTGAATTATAGCCTACATGGCCTATTGCAAAAAAGAGTGCGCTTATTATGATGCCCAGCCTTCCCACAAGGAAGCCCCTGAAGAGCACCTCTTCGTTTATCGGTTCTATGAATGCAACAAAGAGATAGAACCAGATCGGCGCTCCTACAAGCGCCGCAGCAGCATTCGTATTTATCTGCTTGTTTGCAGCTACGCTTATAATGCCTGCAGTGAACTCAACCAAAAGCACAGCTACGAAGAGCAGCAGGCCTACCCCTATATTGCCAAGCGTGAGCTTGCTCCATGAGAGCCCAAGAGATTTCGATATTGCTCCAAGGCGCATCTTTCTATAGGCAATAAGATATACAAGGACAGAGAGCGGCATGGATAGCCCGAACATCACACTCTCCATATAGCAGCTTGAGTTTATCGCATTCGCAGATGCCGAGGCCTTCACGCTTGCTTCGCATGCTGCATACTGTGCAGGGAAGACTGCATATGAGATCATTTCAAGAAGCAGAAAGGTGCCTATGAATATAAGAAGGAATATGAAGGCCCTGACTGCATTGTTCCATGTAAAGGCGCCAGTAAGATGCCTAAGGTCCCTTATAACGGCATTGCCTTTCCCGGATCGGCGCCTGCGCCTTGCCCTTCTACCTGCAGGTATAACATCATCTACTTCTTCTTCCACTCTGTGTATCCGCATTTTCCGCATGTGAACCTGTCCGCATGCGAAGCCATCCTGACCCCGCACTTGGGGCAGAACCTCTCAGCTGGAGTATACGCCTTTGCCTTCTTCTCCTTAGCCATATAAAAACCCAATAGCTCTAGCTCTCTTTGCCCTCTTCCTTAGTCTCAGCCTTTCCTTCTTCCTTCTTCCCCGCTGCGTCTTTCTTCGGTTTCTCTGCCTTCGCCTTTGTCTCCTTTCTCGGTTCGAATTTTTTCATAGACTCCTTATTGGAGTATACGCGCAGCATTACCACTGAAGACGCGTTTCCGTAAAGCTGGTTGACCTTATGTATCACAGTAAGCTCCGGATCTGCACTGAGCTTTTTGCAAGCTTCCTCCTTGATAACATCTTTTTTCGGAGTGCTGCCCGAATATGAAATGCCGAGCTGCACCTCCCTTCTGCCGAGCAGCTTGTTTGTCTTATCATCCTTAATTTCTATTTCCATCAAATCAGCCTAACCAACTATCCTTGATATCGTCTTGTTCGGGCCGTATTCCATTACCTCCACCTCATTTCCTGCACTTATGCTGTCTTTCATGCCTTCGGGCACCGGCAATTCATATGTTTCATATGTCTCAAGATCCATAAGCTGCACTATGCTGCCGGTTATAGAAACAACCTGTGCCTTCTTTTTTGCTATGATCGGCACCTCCGCATCTGCGCTACTCGGCTTCAAGAGCGTCTTTTTATGGCCGTCGAATATGCCCACAGCCGTTATCCTCATCTTCGCTGCCCCGTGCTTTCCCGGAGCCGACATCTCTATTTCAACAATGCGGCACGGCACCCCTTCGATAAGTATGTACCTGCCGGTCTTTATATCCTTCATCGAGACATACGATATTTCTTCAGACACGAAACCACACGATGCTATGTGCTTTGGCCCTATACATATCCGGCGCACAGCGCCAGCGCCCAAAACAGCACGAGTATCTTATACACAGAAAAGTATTTATAGATAGGATATTCATGCTTGCCGTTTTTGTGTCTTTCAATGCGCATCAGCACCAAAGTGCATCAAACGAACGTCACCGCAAGCATTAAAGATATAGCATGACAGCTCTAATCGGTTTCATGAAAGTTCTTCTTGTAATACTCGACGGTGCGGCAGGCACTGCAGGGGAAGGCATGACCGCGCTGCAGAGCGCCAGGATGCCGAACCTCGACATGATTTCAAAGAGGTCGCGCAAGGGGATGATGTACCCCATAGAAAAGGGCGTGGCTCCGGAATCAGATGCTGCTGTATTCTCTATACTGGGATACAGCCTTGAAGATTACACAGGCAGAGGCCCTCTGGAGGCATTCGGCGCAGGTCTTGATGTGAACGGCACTACATTGGCATTGAGATGCAACTTTGCTACAATAGACAAGTCCAGGAATATAATCGACAGGCGCGCAGGCAGAATACACGGCGCCGAATGCAAGGAGCTTGAAAAGTCGATAAATGGCATAGACCTCGGAATACCCAAAGTTTCATTCGTGTTCAGGTCAACAGTCGGGCATCGCGGTGTGGTCGTCTTCAATTCAGACAAGGCCGCACTCCCGCTTTCCGCACAGGTTTCAAACGCCGATATAGGCTACACCAGGAAAGGCAACATATCAGTGGCCTCTGAAAGCGGATCGCTGCTTCTTCCGAAGGTCAGGGCCCTTATCAATACAGAATCCGCAGAAAGGACTGCAGAGATCCTGAACATTTTTATTGACAAATCCAT
Source organism: Microcaldota archaeon (assembly GCA_021796295.1). Taxonomy (GTDB): domain Archaea; phylum Micrarchaeota; class Micrarchaeia; order Micrarchaeales; family CABMGC01; genus JAJYIA01. The sequence continues at coordinate 17,542 of JAJYIA010000015.1, read as the reverse complement.
CGCGGCCCTCTCCTCCGCGGATGCAAACAGGCTCAGGTCTGAGCACGGGCTTCTTCAGGCAAACGCCATACTCATGCGCGATGCTGGGGTTTCGCTGCCAAAGGTAAAAAGCCTGCCTGAGCTGCATGGCTCAAGCTTCGCATTCATAGCCGAGATGCCTGTGGAGATAGGCATAGCCAAGTTATTGGGAATGGAGCCCATAAGGCTTGACCCTTTCGCAGAGCGCCAGATGCGCTATGAGAAGATGGCAGAGCTCGTGCTAAAAAACCAGGATGCATATGATTTCATATATGTGCATATAAAAGGGCCTGACGAGCCCGGGCATGACGGCGATTCGGAGCTCAAGAGGAAAGTACTCGAGGAGATAGACCTGCATTTCTTCTCAAGGATCTCGGGCATCAGCTGCAGAGTCTGCGTGACCTCAGACCATGCTACTCCCTGCAGCATGAAGGCGCACAGCGGGGATCCGGTGCCTCTTATGGTAAGCGGCATCGGAGCCCCAGATGCCAGCATGAAGTTCGATGAGCGCATAGGCGGCAAGGGCAGCTTGGGCATTATAAAAGGGCGCGACCTGCTGCCGCGCCTGTTCTCATAAAAAATGCATATGGTGTAAGCATGTCACTCATAAAAAACATAGGCGTAAGGAAGATACTGGACTCAAGGGGCTCCTTCACAGTAGAGGTAAGCATTGAAGGAGGTAACGGCCCTGCCGTGAAGACGCTTGTGCCAAACAGCACGAGCACTGGAAAGCATGAGGTGCGTGCTTTTCCAAATGGCGATGTTGATGCAGGCGTGCGCGCCTTCAACGAGACGTCAAAGGCGTTCATAGGCATGGATCCTGGGGATCAGGCAGGCATCGATGCTGCGCTTCATGAAGTCTACGGCAAAGCGCTTGAAAAAGCAGGCGGCAACATCTGCACAGGCATTTCCATATCTGCCGCAAGGCTTGCGGCGCAGGACGCATCAATGGAACTTTACAGGTACATAAGCGAGAGGTATATGGCAAGGCACGGAATAGGCCTGGCTATACCGAGGCCCATAGGAAACCTCATAGGCGGCGGCCTTCATTCAAGCAACAGGATGGCAATACAAGAGGTCCTCGTGTCCTCAGGCGCAAGCACCTTCCTCGAGAGCGCATTCTTAAATGCGTGCGTGCATAAGAAGGCCGGAGAGCGCCTTTCGAAGCATGGCATTTCTTCTCCCGGGGTAAACATAGAGGGCGCGTGGAGCACAGGCCTTTCAGATATGGAAAACATAAGGCTAGCGAAAGATCTTGCAAAAGAGGTTTCAATGGAAAAAGGCGTGAACGTCGATGTCGGAATAGACTTTGCGGCAAGCGAATTCTATGAAAACGGCGCATATGCGTACAACAGCAAAAGGCTCAGCCGGGAACAGCAGATAGCCTTTGCAGCAGGGCTTTCAAGCGATGAAGGCATAATATACCTTGAAGATCCTCTAGAGGAAGACGACTTCGACGGGTTCAGCGAGCTCACTAAGTTGACAAGCAGCCGCGCCCTTGTAGTGGGGGACGACCTTTATACTACTAATCCGGAAAGGCTGAGGAAGGGAATAGACAAGTCCTCCACCAACGCCGTTCTGATAAAGGTTAACCAGATAGGCACGCTGAGCGACACCTTCGAGGTCGTGCGCATGGCGAAGCGCGCAGGCATGAGCCTTGTTGTTTCGCACAGGAGCCGCGACACCCCTGATAACTTCCTTGCGCATCTCGCTGTGGCATTCGGCTCCAGATACATAAAGTGCGGCATAGTTGGCGGAGAGCGCGTTTCGAAGCTGAACGAGCTTGCAAGGATTGAAGACATTGAGAGGCATGCAAAAGCATGAGCTCAGAACCTGAAGATCGCGCCTTTGTAAAGGTATGAAAAGAGAAGGGCCAGTATGATGACTATTCCCATGCTGTATACGAGCTGCATAGAAGGCATTATTGCGTACAGCAGCAGGAATATGGCGCCGATTGTAGCTATATAAATTGGCTTGTTCCACTTCAATACCTTGCTCCCGTCAAGCGGATATACTGGAAGCATGTTGACGAAAGCGAGCCAAAGCGATATGTATAATGTGGTGGTTATGGCCACTGCCGCGTATCCAGTCAACGGAATTAATAGGATTACTGCGAAGAAGATTCCGAAGACTGCAAAGTTGGTAAGGGGCCCAGCAAGCGAGACTATGCCTTCCTCTCTGCGTGTGAATGTATTGGTGTAGATGACAGTTGCACCAGGAAGGCCTATGAGGAAGCCGAAGATGCTTGTCAGCAGTGTTATAAGTATGCCTGTGTCTGACCTCCTGAATGCTGCTATGGCACCGAAGTGCTCTGCAGTGCGCTTGTGCATGTATTCGTGCAGTATAAAGGAGAGCGATACGGCGATGAAAGAGATAGGCAGGAAGTAGAGCATCGAGTTAGAGCATAGAAGCGAGAGCGCTCCGCTTGCTGCAGCGCATGCCTTTCCTGGCAATCCTCCCCTGCCTGTTATAAGCGTAAAGGCTATGGTAAGTGCAGCATCTGCAATAAGCATGTCCTTTAGCTCCTCCTTAAGCGGTATGTGGCTTCTGTATTGCAATATATCATCATGTCTGCTGCCTAAGCTGCGAAAGACCATTCACCGCAAGATTTTCTTCTGCTGTTAGCGTGCCTCTGCCGCCCAGGCTGGGCCCTTTTTATACTATTATCTATATAATGCTGTCCCTATATATGTATATCGCTGGCCAACAAGCCCACGGGGAAGACTAGGCCAGAGAAAAACCATTAAGCCTGAATATAGCTTTCATCCTCATAAAGCTCCGTCGTCTAGTGGTCAAGGATATCGGGCTCTGGACCCGGTGACGCCAGTCCGAATCTGGCCGGAGCTATCTCACACTCGTGTTCGGGCTCTGTCTCAAAGCCACTTTGGTTTTTAGGGAATAAGTACTGGAACCCTTTGTATTTCATAAGTCTGCCTCTTAGCAACTAAGGGATGCCCCATGTGCTATCCATCCGACTTCAAGCTTGCATATATTTATACTTTGAGTTGCCACTTCTAAGCGTTAATGAATTCCTCCTTTCATGCACCATACGCTTTTGAATAAGGCTATGTTTCATGTCGGAATGCTCTTGCGGTAATTTCATGAGGGATATAGGGCTGTCATGGTCTGAGAAGTACAGGCCTTCAAGGCTTGGAGAGGTGATAGGCCAGCAGGCCATAATAGAGAAGCTCAAGGCTTTTGTCTTAGCAAAGAACTTTCCCAGCATGATCTTCGCAGGGCCCGCAGGAGTAGGCAAGACGACCTCTGCGCTTGCCATGGCGCGCGAGCTTTACGGCGAAAAGATGAACGAGGCGCTCCTGGAGCTCAACGCAAGCGATTCAAGGGGCATAGATGTGGTAAGAGGTAGGGTCAAGGAGTTCGCCAGAACGCTTCCTCTCTCCGGTGACCTCATAAAGATAATCTTCCTTGACGAGGCAGATGCCCTGACGCCTGAGGCGCAGCATGCGCTTAGAAGAACGATGGAAAAATACTCCTCGACAACAAGGTTCATACTGAGCGCAAACTATTCAAACAAGCTCATAGAGCCCATACAGAGCAGGTGCATAGTGCTCAGGTTCAAGCACCTCAATGAAGAAGAGATGGGGCTTTATGTCAAGAAAATAGCGGATTCCGAAGGGCTTAAGCTGGACAGCAAGGCGCTCGAAGCCCTCATATATGTGAGTGAGGGCGACCTGCGCATGCTTACAAACGTGCTGCAGAGTGCCGCCGTCTCCTCAGACACAATCTCAGAGCGCGACATCTACGACATAGCTGCAAGGGCAAGGCCCAAGGAGATAAGTGCCATGCTAAGATATGCCCTATCCGGGGATTTTGAAAAGGCAAACAACGAGCTCAATGCGCTGCTGCTCTCATACGGCATGAGTGGAGAGGATGTGCTCGTGCAGTGCTACCGCGAGGCCATGAACCTGAGCGTCGATGAAGCCCTCAAGCTCAGGCTCATAAGCGAAATAGGCGAGTACAACTTCAGGATAGTGGAAGGGGCAAACGAGCGCATACAGTTAGAGGCCATGATCGCGAAGCTTGCGTTGCTAAAACGATAGCGCAGTGCTGCAGCAAAGACTCTTCAGCAGGATCGCAGGCAGGAGTGAAAGGGTGCAGGTAAGCGAGAACAACTGCGGCCTTCTCGGAGGGCGCGATGCCTTCTACAGACCCATTGCTCTGGGCCGTGCAGGCATAAGCCTTGGCTCAACAGTAGAGGCAAAAATCACAGGAAACACGTATCCTATCTGATAGGAAGTGCATACGGCACTTCCATGCCAATGTGAGCCCTGCCTATTGAAAAGGGTGTGGTGTGCCGTAGCCCCTCTTCTGTTTTAAGTGGCATTCGACTAAGCGGCTTTTTTAGCCTTGCATGCTCACTGTGTGCGCATCGGCCGTTTCATCCGCACCGGCGCGCTCGTAGCGTCATCGCAACTGCGCCGCAGCGGTCTCGTTTCTGTTCCGAATTAGGCGTTAAGCCATGCACACTCTGCATGGAGGGAGCTTCCTCAGTCATAAAGACCGTTAGCCACTCGCACACCACACATTTATATACTTGGCCTCTTTATATAAACATATGCTCTTCTTGCTCGCATTAGGCATAAGCGTGAATTCCCTTTTGTCTGAGATACTCATAGGCGTGCTGGCCATAGTGCTCATATACATAATATTCAAGATAGGCAAGTCGCTGCTAAGGCTCCTTCTGAGCATCATAGCCAACAGCATACTGGGCTTCATAGCCATACTCGCCCTCGATTACATCTTCAACCTCGGCATACCTCTTGTCCTGCCTGTAATAATCTCAACTGCAATCTTCGGCATTCCTGCCGTGGGCACCATGGCAATCCTCAAGCTGATGGGCGTTGCCCTGTAAACGCAGGCTCCGTATGCAGCACAGCATAACCAGCCGTGCACATCTCCGGTGCTCCGGAGAAAACGAGAAAGGCATTTATAGTTATGTAGGCGATATTCTACTGCTTGATTATGGGCGTTGCCCACCGAATGTCGGGACCAAGAAAAGAACGATGCCTTTGCCGACATAGACATTGCAGATGAAACAAGACGCTAATACGTGATCGCTCTCGACCGTGGTGCAAACTGAAATTGGCAGATGCATGCACATGAAGGATGGCAGGCAGCCAGATCCTGCCCGGTTCTCTGCGCAGATGCTTATGCGTGCAAGGTGCTGCCTTCAAAGCCCATACTGTCAGGTGAGATGTCTATATGAATATAGGGGTTGACTTTGACTTTACGATCACTTCGAATCCGGCCAAGTTCAGTGAGCTTCTTAACATTCTTGCTAGGAGTGCAAACATATACATCATATCCTCCTATTCCGGCGACACCTCGGCAACGCTCGAAGAGGCATACGCATCAAAGAAGAAGCAGCTTGGGGAATGGGGCATAAAATATAAAGAGCTCTTCCTGCTTGGGAATCCCATACCTAAAAACAAGGCAAAGCTCTGCGCAGAGTACGGCATAGACGTTATGATTGATGATGATATTAATAACCTTGAGGAGATATACAGGGAGGCAAAAGGCACCATCTGTCTGCAATTCAAGGAATGGTGAAGAATATGCATAAGATATCGCTTGGCATTGTTTCACAGACTCCGCTTATAAAGATGCTGGCAGGTGCTTCCGACGAGGAGGTCACGCTAAGCAGCCTAAAGCCCGAGGATTATATGTATACTGTCGGGGGAGTGGCGCAGCTCATAAACTCTGAGCTTGCAGAGCTGGTCGAGGACCGCATCATACGCAATGCAGTCTGGTTCTCCCTGGGCCAGGATGCGCCCAAAAGCATAGTCCTGAACAAAAAGCTAAAGATAATAAACATCTCGCTTGAGAGCGAGAGCAGCAGGTCCTACACGTACTTCAAGGAGAACGTATGGAGGAATATACATAACCTCGGCCTCAAGGAGTTCACAAAGTCAGAATACCTGGGCTATTTCCGTTACAACTCAAAGCTTGCAAGGGCCATACTGCAGTATCCCGAAAACGTGGACCTCTTCGAGCTGCACGACTTCCAGCAGGTGCTCCTCGGTGCTATGATAGGCCCATCCGCGCCTTCCATACTCAGGTGGCACATACCCATCATACCAGAGCTCCTTAATAAAAAGATAAAGAAGTTCATAGTGCACGGAATGGAGGGCAACGAGGCCGTGATAGTAAGCACTAAGCGCGACCTTGAAGGCCTCATACGTGCAGGCTACAAGGGCATGGCATGGCACCTTTATCCGAATCTCGATCCCAAGCTCTGGGCCAGGCCTTCTAGAGCAGCCTACAGCGGCATTTCTGCAAAATACGGTATAACTAACGACGATTTTGTTGTGCTTAACGTAGCCAGGATGGACAGCATGAAATCGCAGGACGACCTTATAAAGGCGGTCTCGCTGCTGAAGTCTGACAGGCTCAAGCTCATGCTCGTGGGCGACGGCTCATTCACATCAAGCAAGGGTGGCCTCGGCCATCCCAAAGGGCGCATATGGAAGAGAAGGCTTCTGAGGCTTACAAAGAGGCTCGGGCTCGAGGGCAGGGTAATCTTCACAGGTTACCTCACGCACGGTGAGCTTGAAGCTGCGTATAAGCGCGCTGACCTCTTCGTGCTGCCTTCAAGGATGGAAGGCTTTGGGCTTACCGCAGTAGAGGCATGGCTCTACAACACGCCCACAATAATCAGCAGGGGAGCGGGCATATCCGAGCTTATAATGGAAGGCCTTAACGGCTTCACATTCAGCCCCGGAGACTTCAGGGAGCTTGCCATCCTGATGCATAAGCTGTACAGCGACAATAAGCTAACAGAGAAGATGGGCGGCAACACAAGAAGCATGGCCCGGGTATGCTATACCTCTACAACAACGCCGCAGCTAGAGGTAATATACGAGCAGGTCCTGAAAGACTTTGTGTCAGACCGATAAAGTCAAGTTTTCGTCAGTTCAATCCGTTTGGCTAGATGAATAAGGCCCAGTAGTTTATTTCTGTATCATAAATTCTATAACTGTTGCTGCAAGAAGATACACATATGCTAATACGTGAGATCTTCTTAGCAGACAACATAATGACTAGATTCCTGCACCAATATAGCTCTTCCCTTACCGACCACCAACTCCAGGAAATCCAGAAGATGCTGCTATGTCACGATCCCAGTCGGGGATTTGCCATCTTTGAGTGCAAGGACTGTGGTGAGACGGAAGTAGTTCATATGAGTTGCAACAGCCGTCTCTGCCCTTCATGCGGACGTAATCTGACCGAACGGTGGGCCAAGAGGATAATGAACCGCATGCTTCCAGTCAAACACAGACATTGCGTCTTCACCCTTCCAGATGAACTCTGGCCTATGATGAGAGACGACCGCAAGATGATAAAGGTGGCATTCAGGTTGCTGCTTGAAACAGTAGAAGAGGTATTCGGCAGGAGATACGGCAGCAACATCACACCAGGCATCACTGCTGTCCTCCACACATTTGGGGAAGATATGAAGTTCAACGTGCACTTCCATACACTGATTACCTGTGGCGGTGCAGACAAAGATGGTAGATGGGTAGACATCAACTACTTCCCCTACGATGCCCTGCGCAAGGTCTGGCAGTACAAGGTGCTGACTGCGATAAAGAAGTATCTGCCGAAGAACGAGGAGAACAGTCAGTTAATCGACAAACTGTTCAAGGATCACCAAAACGGCTTCTATGTACGCGCAAAGGACATCGTCGAGAACAATAAGGGCAAAGGTCTGCTGAAGTACATCGCCAGGTATGTAAGACATCCTGCGATAGCGCAGTCTCGTATAGTGGAGTTTGATGGGGAGACAGTGACCTTCCTCTGCGACAAGGACGAGGAGACGGAAAGGAAGGTTTCAATGCCTGCCACAGAGTTCATGTTTGCACTTGCGCAGCACATCCCACCCAAAGGATTCCAGTTGATAAAACACCTCGGGCTGTATGCCAATCGCAGCCGCAGTAAGTTCGCTTCTGTATTTTCTATCTTTCATAAGTTGCAGGTAGGAATACAGAAACGGCTGTTTCCACATGGAAAACAGTGCACTATTTGCGGTGGACACATGCAACGTTTGGAGGTTATACACTCAACCGACCCTCCTCCGCGTCTTCTGCTATCAAGTTACGTCGGTCAGATACGGCTCTCGTTTAGCTGACGATTTGCGCCGTTAGGCGCTTTCTTGTGCGGTTCGCTTTCATCCCACCCATAAATGGCGTGGGATTTCCCGCTCACGTTGTTAAAATCAGGATATCATGCCTGAACACAGCGAGGCGAAACTGCTCATCTCGCTGCGCTTACTATCTTTATAACATCACCTTCCTGCAGTATGTAATCCTTGGATAGCCTATGCCCCTTCCTTGCATCTATGGCATAGAGCATCTTATCGGCAAGCTCAGTGTGTATAATGCGCGCCATATCCTGCGCTGTTGAGCCGCGCTTTACAAGCAGTGCATCTGGCAGTACGTTTCCGAAGTGGTCAGAATACCTGTTCTCGTTCTCCACAGGATACACGACTATATTGTCGCGGAGGCCAAGCACAGCCGTGTTTATAAGCTGCTGTATGCCTGTGCCATTCTTCTCACCTATGTAGCCTTTCATATACCTGAGCGCTTCAGCCTGATCTGCATTCGGGCTTTTCAATGTGCTGAAGTCGTTTCCTCCCGGAAGGTACCTTATGATGCCGCTCATTGAGGCCTTGCGCAGCGCAAGCTCTATGGCACCGCTGCATCCTATCACTCTATAGCCCTTAAGGCCTTCTCTGAGGCGCTCAAGGCTTGAATCGGCTGTGCTGTCAAGCTTGTTTGCGGCTACGATGAGCGGCTTGTTGATCTTGAGGAACGAGGCTGCAAACCTCTCAGAAGACTCGTGGTCCCAGCTTATGCCATGGTATGAGAGCCCAGCAGAGCCTATGGCCGAGCCCACATCAGCGCTGCTTGTCCTGAAGCCCGAAAGCACCTCTGCAAGCGCCTCTATGCCGTCGTTTCTCCTGGAGAGCGTGTGCATATGCCTCTCTATTATGTCTGCAAGCCACGCCTTGAGCTCGCCGAGCACCATCCCGACCTCAAGCGCAGGGTCGCATGCCTCGCATGGATTTCCGTTTATGTCTGTTCTGCCGCTGGCGTCTACAACCTGTATAAGCGCCTCTGCTGCTGAGAGATCGCTGAGGAACTGGTTTCCCATGCCCTTGCCTATGTGGGCTCCTGGCACAAGCCCTGCCACATCCACTATATTAACAGGGATCAGCCTTGTCCCGTCTACGCAGAGTGAATTTCTGGGATTGCACTTTACCCCTAGTTCAGTGTCCACGCATTTTGTCGTTGCATAGGCTACGCCGAGGTTGGGCCTGATGGTTGTAAAAGGGTAATTTGAAATTCCGACCTCGTTCATGGTCATTGCCGAGAAAATAGTGCTTTTCCCCTTGTTCGGGGCGCCGATTATGCCTATAAGCATAAAATCACAGGATATACATAAAAGATAAAAGTCTATAGATATAAAAGGATGTACATACACGAAAAGCGTTGTGAGAATTTGGAGCAAAACGTGTTTATAATAGGTGCGACAGGCAAGGTCGGAAGGAGGCTTATTTCACAGATCTTTGAGAAAGAGGATACCAGCTCATTGCGGCACAGTCATCCTACGACAATACTGGGGCTAGCGTCAAGCACAGAATACCTCTACAGCGGGGAGGGAATAGACGAGAAGAACGCAATTCTATTTTCAAAGAAGAGGATTGACGGCAAAAGGTACAGCGGCATAGAAGACATTCTTAAAGTGCTCAGAAGAAGCAGCAAAAGCATAAGCGTGATAGACGTTACGGCCTCTGCAGACATGCTTGAGCTGCACAGGGGCATAATAGACGGTACAAAGCACAAGGTAGTAACGGCGAACAAGGCCCCGCTTGCAGTATGTGACTTCGATACATTCCAAACTCTGACTTCAAAAACCCAGAGATACGGCTTCAGGTGCTCGGTCATGGCAGGCGCAGAGGCTGTGGACAAGCTCCGCGACCTGTGCGACCTGGGAGATACGCCTGTGCGCATAGAGGGCAGCTTCTCCGGCACGCTCGGCTTCATAACCACAGAGCTCCAGAAAGGGAAGAGGTTCTCGTATGCTGTAAGAGAGGCTGCCAGGTTAGGTTATACTGAGCCGAATCCGGCAAGCGATCTCGATGGAAGCGATGTTGCTAGAAAGATACTTATACTTTCAAGGACAGCAGGCTTCAGGGTAAACCTTGAAGATGTTAAGATAACTCCTTTTGTTCCGAAAGGCTATCTCCTTGAAAGCGATCCTGAAAAATTTTTAAAAAGCATGGAAAGGCTGGATGAAGGGTTCAGAAAGAGGATGGAGAGTGCGCTGAAAAGGGGCAAGACCCTGCGGTATGTGGCCTGTGCGGATGCAAGCGGGGATCAGCTCAGAATAAAGGCGGGCCTTGAATCTGTAGATCTTATGAGCCCCTTAGGGCAGCTCTTAGGCACAGCTAACAAGATCGTGATAATTACAAAGACTTATGGCAAGGGCTACTATTCTGTGGAAGCGCCAGGCGCAGGCATAGACATAACTGCGCAGAATATACGGAGGGATCTGCTCTACCAGCTTGAGGAGAGGCAGGTAGCTCAGCCTGAAAAGAAGTAGCGCATTGCATTTGTCTGCTTATCATCAGGATGAGAAAAAGTGCAGAGATGTAGTCTTGAGTTTAATGCGAGGCGCAACGAATTGTGTGCACACTATAAGGTAAACAAACAGTGTTTGTTTGAGGTGATCTATCCGCAGGTTCCCCTACGGATACCTTGTTATGCCTTAGCCCCCCTCACGGAACCTTAGTTCGACAGCATCTGAAGATACCGCGTCACTAAGACCCCACTTGGATGACTTGGCAGGCGGTGTGTGCAAGGAGCGGGGACATATTCACCGCCCGATAGTGACAGGCGATTACTAGGGATTCCAGCTTCATGAGGGTGAGTTACAACCCTCAATCCGAACTTAGGCCAGTTTTAGGGGATTGGCTCCTCATTTCTGAGTGGCAACCCATTGTACCGGCCTTTGTATGCCGCGTGTAGCCCTGGAGATTCGGGCCGTACTGACGTACCGTAGCCCTCTCCTTCCTCCTGCTTAAACGCAGGCGGTCCAGACAGAGTGCTTAATGCACCGCTGCATCAATGGCAACTGTCAGCGAGGATCTCGTTCGTTACCGGGCAGATGTGTATGCTCAAACAAAACACTGCAGCCCTTTATAAGCGTGATAAATTGGCTTATGTTAAGTATCTTCCCGTGCAATGTATGCACTCCGAGCCTATCGAGTATGAGCTCGTCTCCTGCATCCATGCCTCTTATGCTTATGCTGTTCCTACCTATGTGACCATTGGCATCGAAGATCCCCGAGATATAGCCCCTTGACAGGTCGCTATCCCTTATGAAGATCCTTGTCTTCTTCTCGTTTATCTCCTTCAGCCTGCGGTATATCAGAGAGTGATAGAAATACACATGCCTTGCCCCGCCCCTCTCCTCTATTATGATTCTGTTAGGCGGTATCAAAAGCCTCTTTATGCAAAGCTCAATGAACTTCTCCTCAATGGCATCTATCGAGGTAGTTATGCCTACTGCACTCCCGACCTCGCTGCCCCTCTGCATACCCGCAAGATAGCACATATATGGCTTTAGTTTTGTTTTCATAGCACGCACATCTGCTTACCGGACTTAACCGGACAGTTCACACCACGAACTGACGATCGCCATGCAACACCTCTCGGCTTGTTAGGTAAGGTCTTTAGCCTGACCTTCACACTGCCGTCGCTCCAGGTAAAATTTCCGACGTTGAATTCAATTAAACCGTAGCATCCACCCCTTGTGTGCTCCCCCGCCAATTGCTTTAAGTTTCAACCTTGCGGCCGTACTCCCCAGGCGGCAGACTTAACAGTTTTCCTACGGTACTGCACCTGTTCGTGACAAGTGCAACACCAGGGTCTGCATGATTTACTGCTAGGGCTACTCGGGTATCTAATCCGATTCGTTCTCCTAGCCTTCGTCACTCACTGTCGGATGCGTTCTGGTCAAGCGCCTTCGCCACAGGTAGTCCTTATAGGATTACAGAATTTTACCTCTACCCCATAAGTACTCTTGACCTCTCCCGCTCCCTAGCCGAAAGGTATCTTATGCGCGCATAGATGTCAGGCACCTATATTTCACATGAGACTGTTTCGGCCAGCTACGGACTCTTTAAGCCCAATAATAGTGAACACCACTCGTGCCGCCGGTATTACCGTGGCGGCTGCCACCGGTCTTACCCAGCACTTATTCTCCGAGCTTGCTATACTCGGCAAAAGGCGCATAAAATGCGCCACTCAGACTCCCCCCATCACGCTTTCGCGCATTGTGGAGTTTGCGCGCCTGCTGCACGCCGTAGCGCTAGGGCCATTGTCTCAGTGCCCTTCTCGGGGCTCATACTCTCATATCCCCTACAGGTCAAAGGTATGGTGGGCCGTTACCCCGCCATCTGCCTGATCCGACGCAGTCTCATCGCAGAGCGATGGCGCTGCAATTCACGCCCCGTTTAAGCTAGGGCCCCTTCCAGGATCCCTAGCATATATGGAATTACCCTCAGTTTCCCAAGGCTGTTCCCTTCTCTGCGGTAGATTGACTACGCGTTACTGAGCCGTACGCCACACATATAGCATATGTGTAGACTTGCATGGCTGTCGAAATCTGATAGCAGTGTCCTCCAGCAGCATCGACTGGAGTTGGTTTAATCTCTTAGCAATTGCGTTGCGAGCCTCTTTGCATTCTCAAGACTACATCCAATTCCAAATAGGAATTTTCACTTTGCATCGGAAAAGGCAATATAGCCCATAAGCATAAAGCATGAGCATCCTAGCCTTCACTTTGCAGGATATATCATGCGCATTAAGGTTTATAAACGTTTCTGAGGCTACCTGAGAGCTGTAGTCATGCATTTATCACTGCCTGATCGCAAACGCATAAAGGTAAAATATCTGAGCGCAGTTGAAGGATATAGTAAACAGAGAACCCTGCAGATGCATGATGTGGAGGGAAAACCCATCCATGCGGGGGCTGCGAAGAAGCCGCGCCCAAGGGGCGTGGAGTAGCAGCCCGAACAGACGGGGTTTATAAAGGATATAGCTCTTTGTTGCCGCATAAATTATTAAGCCTTTTCTACAAACTTGCGCAGATAATGAAAAGTATTTATAGGTGCTATGAGATAAGTAAATGGGTATGGGTATGCATAAGGTGGCAAGGCAGGAATATCCGGGGAGTAATGCTTTTGAAAAGAGGCTAAAGGCATTCGAGAATAAGCATGAAGAGTATGGCCTGCGCCTCTTGGCAGATGCCATGCGTAATAAGGACATGACTCCTCTGGGAGGGCTGAAAAGGCTCTCGCACTTCGAAAACTTCATCGATAGCCTTAATGAAAACGGCAGGTATTACTTCATGGCCGCTTTGCAGCACGGCATGAGATGTGCAGAGATCGAAGATGGCAATAAGATTCAGAGAGTAACCAGCATACTTACCAGGCAGAGCTTGCTGACAAAAGATGTCGCTGATTTTCTGAACAGCCATTATGGCTATTTTGTAGACGCCTTCCTAGATGCAGGCATAGAAACAGGCGGAGCAGGAGCGCTTGCCACTAAGAATGTCATAAGCTTCGCAGAGAGCTTAGGGAAAACGGCAGGCACTGCTTATTTCAATGCGTTTTCGTGGACTAGAAATGTCAGGTCACTAACTGACCCGCGGCTTGTGAATGAAGAGATAGCAGAATACGTGAAAAATATACAGGAGAAGCACTCGTACTTCGGAGCCGATTACTTTTATGCCGTGGGAAAGACAGGCGATGTTGAGGCGCTTACAAACAAGCAGTTCAGAGGCTTTGTAGAGAGACTTGAACATCCTGACAGCTTTCTTGCAGTAATGACAGACAGTAAAAGGCTGAAAAGGCTCACAAGCAGGGAGGCCATGGCGTTCATGGAAAAGCTCGGCATGCTCTCCTCAGTGTATATAAATGTGCTTAAAGAAACCGGCAATGTAAATGCCCTTACTGACCCTAATCTTATGACTGAGAGCGTGGCTGTATTTATGATAAGCCTGGGCAGTGGAGGCTCAAGGTCCTACCTTACTGCGATAGCTAAAGAAGGCAGGGTGGGTGTGCTCGCGAGCCGGAAGGTATTGAACGAGGACGTGACCTACGCAAAAAGCTCGGCTAATGCCACAACGTATTTTATGGCACTTATAAAAAGCAGTGCGGATACTGTCCTTACGAGCAAGGAAACCATTGATGTCCTATTAAAACTGAGCGACATAGACCAGGCTGACTTTCTGGAGCAGGCATCAAGAATGAATAAGGGCAGTATCGCAGCATTGATGGCGCAGTTTGAGAAGAATGACATCGCGCAGTTTAAAGATATAAGGAGGGTACACTAGTATACACAGGCATAAACATACAAAATATATATGTGAAAGTATGATTATATAAGTAAGCCTATAGCTCTACAGCATAGGGGTATAGACATGTATAGCGTAGATTTAACAAAAAGGGTAGAGAATAAGGCTAAGGCTCTTTTTGATGCTCGCCTGAACGAATTCAAGAGGGGCTACAATCATCGCGCCATGGACATTATAGCTCAGTATATCCGCGAGGCAAAGCTGGCTCCGGATGAAAAGCTCGGCAGGCTATCCGGCGTGACACATTTCCTTGGCAATATGGGTGAAAAGGAGAGATTGGCATACTTGGATGCAATATGGCAGCGCCCTCTAGTAATAGGAAGCGAAGAGGAGATACAGGCCGCAGGATACAGATACGTGGGCGCGCTTACAGATCCTGCCTTGCTGAAAACGGATGTTGCACTTAGGGTAATGGATCTTGACGATCCTAAGCTGTTCTTTAGGGCTGTCGGAACCAGCGGAGAAGCAGGTATACTTGCAGAGAGAAAGACCATGGAATTTATCTCGGGCCTTGTGCCTACAGACCAGAGGATATTCCTGCATCTTGCAAGCCTCAGAGACAAGGCAGGGATTGAAGGCATTATCGGGAAAATCGATGAAGAACTGAGATTTCGTGCATTTAGCAAGGAGAGCAGGCTCTGAGCGGATTGCCTGGCAATGTCACCATGAATATATATGATGGTCATATGGAAAAGCAGATCAAGCAAGGCACTGCAGAAGAAAACATGGAGAAGATGCGTATGCTTAAAAAGGAGCTTCGCTTGGAGCTCGGCTTCGCAGGCATAGGCACACTCGTCTTAGGTACAGGCTTTGCGATACTTGAAAAGGCAGTAACAGCTGCTCCTAAGGTTCCCGCAGGTGTTGAGACAAGAATGCTGGAGGGCGCAGGCCTTTTTCTTGCCGGAGCTACACTTCTACTGCTGGCTACACAACCTATAGCAGATAAGCTCGAGAAGTATGCTGCGCTTAAGAGGATAAAGAAGGAATAATGAGCAGGGGGTTAAGCTGAAGACTTGAAGCGAGAGAAAAATTTAACTCAAGCTCATCGAGTATATTGAGATAGCATACAGTCAATGTGGATGCTAGACTATATGGGCATCCATAATGCCCTGAATTCTTTTCCTTACTTTTCTGTTGCTCTCTTTGGCATAACTCTTAAGCTTCTCGATGCTGCACTCCTGCTCTCGTCATTTCGCTTACCACAATTGCACCGAGATTAGGGTCAAGGGCCTTGGAACCTGCAATATCGTCAAGTGGAAGGATGATGGAACGACCGAGTTACCTGAGTCGCTAATTTTCATTTTCCCAGAATATGCCCTAGTAACCGCATCTTCCGGACTGAACCAGCCGAAATCAACGATATCTCCGACAGGCACAATATGGAGGCGGAGTGCTTTGTAACTGGAAACGAATATAAGTAAGTCATGCCTAACTCCAGATACATCTGGCGAAGTTATATGTATCTCAACATGAAGCTGTCAGAGGCGATGCGTATCGTCGAGAACGTATCGTGGGTCAGGTTTGGGGCAGGAAAATCGATTAGAGAATGGACCACACGGCTCACGACCAAACAGGAGGAGGTACTATCTGCCGTCGGAGCGATAGAGTACTTACCTACTACCTAACACCGCGGAAACTAAGGTCTGACAAATCAATATATACTTATCTATTGTATCCTTTATGAGATTTATGGCAAAGGTGGCAAAAGACGATGATAAAGGGCTGTTAGGCATATTCTCTACTTATTATAAGATACTTTTCAAACCCAGCGAAATTGTTGACAAAAAAATGAGCGTAAAAGACGCACTTCTCTTTTACTACAAACTTGCAATAATACCATTTATCCTTTTCATAATTGTAGGCTGGTTATCAATATCAAACATTCAAAGTAATACATTTATAAATTCCCTTACAGGCACTATTCTTTATATAGAAACTACTCTGATTTGGCATAACTACGCATATCCGTCATGCGTAATCGCCTTCCCCGAAATTGGGCTTGTGATTGCAAGCGGTATATTCTATATACTTATTTTGTATCCGCTTCTTGCAGTAATACTGGCATTAATATTTCTCGCTGTTTGGAAAAACTCCTTACAGCAAGTTAAAGGGCTATTTTCTGCTACATTTACCGCAACTATCTTTAGCACTATAATTACACTATGTTTTGCGTGGCTAATTCCCTCGCCTTTGTATTCAAATTACGTTGCATTAGGGTTTATTTTAATTTTCATACTCTTCATTTGGGGGTTTGCCGTACTTGCAATAGCAATATCAAAACAGCATAACATAACAAGAGCAGAGGCATCAGGAAAAATTTTTGCTATCTTTGCCCCAATAGCCTTATCTGCGCTCTTTTATCTAAGCGCATTCAGAGGGTCAGTATTACCCAATAACGCGTGCATAACAGGTTCGCCTTATCTCTGTCAAAATCCGGTAGCTTACTATAATACAGGTATACTAAATGTAATAGTAGGGCAGAATACAGGACAAAATTGGGTTACTGCAAATGTGATATATGTAAATGCAAGCAAATATGGCTACCCTTCTGATTTCACACCACAGAATGTTACAACAATATCTGGCGGTCTTGCTTCTGGGGAATCAATATCTGTAAATATTAAAATCCCACCAATTTCATCGGTGAGTGGCCCACCTGGATTTGTATGCCCCCCAAGCGGATATGGACCAGGGGGATACATATGGGCACAGTACCAGACTACTGTAGGAGGGCCATTCCAGTATGCACTAATAGCTGTATGGGAAATTGCGTAGCTTATAACCCCTTTGTTTTGCGATATCCAACAATGTAATTCTTTGCTGCCAAAATAACTTTTGTAAAGCGAAATAAAAAGCGAAATGTATGGCATGGAATTAAAACTTTAACTCTCCCTAGTTTTTAACGATTAGTTTAGGTAGCTCTCGTCTTTCGTCTATAAAGTAAACGCTAGCTGTAGAGTGCCAACATTTTTGTCCTAATTAGTGTCAGAGTTTATGTCCGCTTTCACTAATCACTGTAATGGTGATTTATGTGGTGAAAGCAAACATGGACATAAGAATACAGGCAATTGTATTGTAT
>JAJYIA010000014.1 GCA_021796295.1 Microcaldota archaeon | reverse complement strand
GGAAAAAGGTCAGAAAAGATAATAGACAATAAACGAAAAAACAGCATCGAAAATATTCGCTCAATTCTCTCTCCTGAGGCACAGGTGGTAAATATCCCCGACGAAAAAAAAGATATTCGCTGGTAGATAGAGATAGAAATAGATGCGAATATCAGTACCCTGTTTTTCGCTCTTTGACGAATACTGCAGAAGCAGGCTTTCAGGGCCTTTTCACACATTTCAGGGCATGCCTGAGGCGCCTCAGTTTGTAACACTTTTTATAATTTTCTGCCATATGCTTATTGATGTAATGCGCATAGGCATAACAGGCGTAGGCATTGATGTCAGGAATGCAGAGGTGCTTGACATCATAAAAGCAGTGAAGGCTTCGGGCAACACCTATGAGATGATTTACCCTGAGCTTATGGAGCTTGAGATAGGCACTGGGAAAGGCATAGGCACGTACCAGGCGCTGCCGAGGCCCAGCGGCTCAGGCAGTGAAAGGAAAGGCATAGAGGCAGAAGCGGTAATACTCAGGCACATAGGCATAATACGCGATTATGAGCAGTTTTCGCACAGGCTCTCATGCGTGAGGGCGTTTGAGCTCAATGGCATAAGGGTTATGAACAGCGTTGAAAGCTGGCTGGCGGCAAGCGACAAGCTTGCAACCACGATGCTGCTCGCTAGGCATGGGCTGTCTGTGCCGAAAACCATCTCGAGTGAGCAGATGTTCTCGGCATACAGCGCTGTGAAGGGCTTCAGGCACGCAGTGGTGAAGCCGTTAAGGAGCGCCATGGGCTTCGGGGTATTCAGAATAGACGACCCTGACGTAGGCATGCACATCTTCAGCTATCTCACGAATGTAAGCAAGCCCATCTACACGCAGGAGTTCCTTGAAAAGAGGCACGGAGGGGATTACAGGATAATAGTAGTCGGAGGAAATGCGATAGGCGCTGAATTCAGGAAGGCAAAGACATGGAAGAGCAACATAGCGCAGGGCGCTGTGCCCAAGGCGGCAAGGCTCAATGACGAATTAAGGGAGCTTGCAATAAAAAGCACAGAAGTGTTGGGACTGGAGTATGCAGGCATAGACATCGCAGAGACGAAAGCAGGCTACTTTGTGCTTGAGGCAAACCCTACAATAGCGTGGCGCGGCTTCATTAGGGTGACGCATGTTAATCCTGCAAGGCACATAGTAAGGCATCTTCTAGGCCTTGCGAGAAGATAGATTTTGCATAGAAGTACGCATTCTTTTAAGTGTTATCAGCATCGCGCCGATTGAGATAGCTGCAGCAAGTATGAAGAGTAGCAGAATCGATGAGCTGCCTATGCCCTTTATGAGGAATGCGATGAAAAGGGCTATGCTCATGAACGTAAAGAGAGGGGGTATAGCCGGCAGTCCGACATTATACCTCTTCAGAAGCAGCATAGTGACATAAAGGCCTGCCACTGCACCCAGAACCATGATCAGGCAGACGAAGAGGCTGCCATACAACGCATATACGCCTACAGTAAGCATCATAGGCAGCATTATGTCGCCGTTGCCCAGCATTATGCTTGATACGGCTGGAACGTTGCCTTCCTGTATAAGCCTCTTAACAGCAGGGTCCTTAATGCTCTTCAGGCCCAGCTTTTTCTTCTCCTTCCTGTATTCTGCACGGTCCTTGAGGCTCAGCTCATGCAGAGGTATAAGCTCAACATCGGAAGAGCCTATGAGGAAGGCAAGGTTTCTGTTTGATACCTCTCTCGCAAAAGGTATCATGAACTTGAGTACGAAGACTGCAAGGTAGTCATATACTGCTAAGGCGGCGAAGAAGAGATAGAGCCAGATGAAGCCGACGCTTATGCCCAGGCTTACTCCGAAGAAAACACCTACCCCTATAACCGTTATCATTGTTACAAGGTTCCTGAACCTGTTTGTCTTCTGCTTGAAGAGAAGCACAAGAAGGGCGAGTATCCCTGAAGCTACTGCGATCTCGGCTATGTCGCTTGCAGGCAGAAAGTCACCCAGAAGTATAAGGAAGAGAAAGAACGAACCCAGAAGTATTATATAGGCTTCGAGAAGCCTGTACAGGACGTCTCCCCTGCGGAAGTTCAGGATAAGAAGTATGAAGACGATTATGACAACTATCACTGCCACGTTCATTATGAATGAGACAATCGATGAGACTGCGCCGGTCTGCTGCATTGATGCCTGAGCAGCATACGATGCGAAGGGAGAATACGAGACAATAGTGAGAAGAAGACCTAGAAGCTGCGCTATCATAAACATTGAGATGATGCTTGTAATCTGCCTTGACTCTATTTTTCTCTCCAACCAGTCACCTTCAGACCTCTTCCCTTTTCACGATCTTTACAATCCCTGATTTAGGGCTGTAAATATCACCACTTCGCTCAAGGTCGTTGATGTATTTCGTTGTGGTGGCGCGGTCCAATCCCTGCTTCTCTGCCTCCTCAAGGATCCTGACGATCCTTGCGCTCTTCTCCTCCTCGTCAAGCTTTTTGATGATGCCCATGATTATGCCTATCCTGCTGACCTTCTCCTTGGGCATTCCGGTAAGTATTGCATCGATGTCCTTCCTGCCTCCGCGGTCCACAGCAAGCGTATTCAGCATGTATTCGAAAAGCTCTATAGCGAGATCTGCATCCTTTACATCTATGACCTCAGAAAGCCTTGACTTTGCGCTGGCCTCGGCAAGCCTTATGAGACCCTCTATCTGCCTCGGCGTTATAGGCACTGCGCCCTGCTTTATCCCCAGCTTCCTCAATTCAACATAATACTCTGAGACGCGCTGGCTCGACTCGGGAGTAAGCCTGGGCTTTATATTCTTCTTCGAATAGGCGATGTACTTCCTGAGCATCTCTACAGATATAGGCGGAAGCTCAACCTGCTCGTACTCCTTTATGTCGGCAAGCTGCGCGCCAGATGCAACGTGCTGCGTGAGTATGTGTTTTGCGATCATCATGTCCTTGGCCTCGTCAAGCACATCCTTTATCGGGAATATCAGGTCGAACCTTGAAAGCAGCGCCGGGGGTATATCGAACTGCTCAGCAGGGTACTGGTTCGGGTCAAACCTGCCGTATTTGGGGTTTGCAGCTGAAAGCACCGAGGTTTTTGCGCTGAACTTTGCCACTATGCCGGCCTTTGCAACGCTTATGGTCTGCGATTCTAGGGCCTCAAGCAGCGCCGACTTGTCCTCATCGCTTATCTTATCGAACTCGTCTATGCAGACTGTGCCTCCTGATCCCAGGACAAGGGCCCCGGCCTTAAGCGTCCATCCTCCTTCTGAGAACTCGTCTCGCTCTGCAGCGGCAGTAAGGCCTGCTGAGGTCGTTGATTTGCCGCTAATATAGATGCCTTTTGGCACCATACTCGTGACAGCCTGCAACAGCCTTGTCTTTGCGCTGCCCGGATCTCCTATGAGCAGTATGTGTATGTCGTTGCGTATAGGTCCTCCATCGACGAGCTTCTTGTCAGGAGTGCCTCCGAAGAGCTGCAGCGAGAGCGCCTTCTTTATCTCGTCATAGCCGTATATTGAAGGGGCTATGGACCTGTAGAGCTTTTCGAATATGTGCGGGTCCTTTGACATCTCCTTTATAGAGGCCTCTTCCTCTGGGCTTATCACTATTTCTGTAAACTCCTTCTGTTTAGCCATGATCGATACCGCATCGAAGAACATGGTGAAGAGCATCTTGTCCTCTTTGCCGCGGTATGTGCGCTTGGGCCTTATCCTGAGTATGCCAGTTATATCGACTCTGTCTCCGGGTATTACGGTATTGACCATGTCATCCTCAAGCCAGACCTCGAGCTGCCAGGTCGGTGTGCTGCCCTTCAGCTTTTCAAGGGGGTCCTGCACAGCTATCCTCTGCAGGTTGGCGAACCTCGACAATGCATTGTCCTGCTTCAGTGAGCGCCTTCTGCACTGCGGGCAGAGCTCAACGCTGCTGTCGCGGTCTATCTTCATCTTTATGATAGTGCCGCAGAAGGTGCACTTGTACACGCCTATGCTTACCCTAGGAGTTATCTCGGACCTCTTTACTATCAGAGAGTCGATGGTTATCAGCCTGTTTATGAACTCGGAGCCGACATCCTGTATAAGAGGCATGCCCATGTCAAGTCCGTAGAACCTTACATACACGGGCTCTGTGGCCTCTGGATCAGGATTCATCTTTGAAAGTGCAGTGTTCGCGCTCTGTATAATGTCATCGGGCTTCTGCATAAGGTCATTGGCCATGTCGGTGTCGAACTTCTGGAGGTCGCGTATATCTGCATAGAGGCCGCGCCTCTTCGGGTAGCTTATGTACATGTCGTTTATCTGCTCCGTATAGTAGGTATTCAGGAAATCGGTGAACTTTTCAGTAAGCTCAGAGCCCGCTATCTCATCCAAAAAAAGCACCTCCAATACCCTTTGGTAGTAAAGGAATAAAAAGAGTGCGTGCCAAGTAGTTTAGTAAGGTTAGGGTGCTTTTTTGCCGTATTACATAACTACGCCTATCTACTACGTCAACGATAAGCCGCACATCGGGCACGCATACACCACCATTGTAGCTGATGTGATTGCCAGATGGCAGAGGCTTAAGAATGAAGAGGTCTTCTTCCTCACAGGCACAGATGAGCACGGAGAGAAGATAGAGAAGGCTGCGTTTGCCGCGGGAACCACACCTGCCGTATTCGTAGACAGCATAGTAGGCAAATACACGGAGCTTTGGAAAATACTCGACATATCAAATGATGACTTTATAAGGACCACTGAAGAGAGGCACATTGCTGTTGTGAAGTCGTTCGTAAAGCAACTCATCAAAGGCGGTGACATATACAAAGGAGAATATGAGGGATGGTATTGCACGCCTGATGAAACATTCTTTACAAAACTCCAGCTTGTTGACGGCAAATGCCCTGAATGCGGAAGACCGGTTAAGCGTCTTAAGGAAGAATCCTATTTCTTCAGGCTGAGCAAATACCAGGGAGCGCTGCTCAGGTTCTACGAAAACAATGCAGGCTTTCTCGCCCCGGAATTCAGGGCGCGCGAAATAACAAACAGGGTAAGGAACGGGCTTAATGACATAAGCATAACAAGAAAGAATGTGGGGTGGGGCATACCCTTCCCTGGAGATGAATCGCACACCATCTATGTCTGGGTTGATGCACTGCTGAATTACATAAGCGCGCTGGGATGGCCAGATGGCATCTTTGCAAGGTTCTGGCCTGCAAACGTACACATGGTGGGCAAGGAGATAAACTGGTTCCACTCTGTCATATGGCCGGCAATGCTCTTTTCAGCAGGCATAGAACCTCCAAAAAAAGTCTTCGCGCACGGGTGGTGGACAGTAGAGGGCAAAAAGATGAGCAAGAGTGTGGGCAATGCAATAGATCCGAAGGTCATTGCAGAGAGGTACGGAAGAGATTCGCTTAGGTACTTTATGATACGGGAGATGCCTCTTGGGGACGACGGCGATTTCTCAGAGAAGGCACTGGCTGCAAGGATAAACGGCGAGCTCGTTGACGACCTGGGAAATCTTGTCTACAGGGCACTGACGCTAGCTGAAAGGTTCGGCGGCAGCATAAGCGGCACAGCCGAGCTTGAGAAGAGCCTGGATCTTGAAGGCATAATGAAATGCATTGAAGGGCTTGACCTCTCAGGAGCGCTTGAAAAGGTATGGTCGTTCATAAGGGCGTCAAACAGGTACATTAACGAGAAGGAGGCGTGGAAGCTCTCGGGAGAAGATTTTGGGAATGCACTTTACAACCTGGTTGAGGCTCTCAGAGTTATATCCATACTCATCAAGCCGTTCATGCCAGGCACCTCTGAAAGCATAAGGAAGCAGCTTGGCATCCAGGCAGAGGGCCTTGATGCATGTAGATTCAAGGAGTTCAAAGGCAGGATCGTAAAGGGCCCTTATCTCTTCGAAAAGGTAAAGGCATAGCTGCGTGCCATGCATATAATGTTATTTTCAGTAGTTGGCTATTTCACGACGTAAACGCGCAATATTGATTCCGATACGCCAATTCTCCGACGCTGAAAAATCAATAGAGCTGTAGAATACGAAGTATCTTACGTTTTCCCATCGTAATAGAATTGGGCGGGCAGACTTTCTGCAGGCGACTGTTTGTCGATTAGACGTCTATAAAAGTTAGCGGAGGCGCCGCCCGTCATGCACGAATGGCGACCTTCCGCCTAGTTGAAAAACATGAAAATATCGGAGAAAAAGAATAAAATACCGACCCTTGGGAGGGTGACAAAAACCTGGGATGCTGGCAGAAGCGCATTGCGAGACGTCTACGCGGTTCTGGTAAGACTCTTGGATAGTGCGTCCACAAAGAAGCACAATCGGAGGCTGCTTTCAGATGCGGCGGCAGTAACGGTGAAGGCTGCAGCCTTACGCAGCAGCATACACGGTTACATTCCTTGCTAGCTAAACTCGGTCTATGCAACCTCCCCAATGCTCGTGAATCTGGAATTGTTGTAGAATATCTTATCATAGATCTCGTCGCTTATCAAAAGCAGGCTGTACTCGTTGGCGACATCTACAAGCTCAACGAGCTCATTTCTATTCAGCACGCTGCCGGTAGGGTTGTGCGGATTGGTATCATCATATACTTTGTGCCCTGCCTGCCTTTTCTGAGGCTTGACCTGAGCGCATCTATGTTTGGATGCCACTCTTTGCCTATCATGTATCTGCCGAAGAGGGCCTTGCCGCCCTCGACCCTCTGCCTGGGCAGATACTGAGGATAGTAAGGCTTGAATATGACAGCGTGGTTGCCATTGTCAATAAGCGCATTGTTTATGAACATGAGCGACTCTGTAACGCCTGCTGTGGCTATGATGTCATCTTCAGACAAGTGCATCTTGTACAGCTTTTTGTACCTATTTGAAACTGCGAGCTTAAGCTCGTGTATGCCTGTGGCCTTTGAATAGCCGATCTTGCCAGCTCTAAGCGCATTTACTATGCGTCTGTAATATACTTTGGCGTGGGAAAGAAGAGCGGGGGATCACCCGATTGAGCTTTATCACACGCCTTCCCTTCCTGGCAAGTGCCTCGGCCATGCCGTCAAGCTCTAGTATTGGATTACATACAAACCTGCTGCGCCTTGAGAGAAGCATTATACTACTTGAGCATTGTGTTTTGGTGAGTAGTAGTAGAAGGAAGGCTTTTTAGATGTTTTTACGGGGTTCGCTCAGCCCTTGCCTTTGCTTAGGAGAAGCTCAAGCATTTCGAGGTTGCGCCTCTGCTGCCTCTCACGCAGCCTCTGCGCGGATTTTGTGAAATATCTGTGCTTCATGACAAAATTTCGCTGGCTTGTATACCACTCCTGTCTTGTATAGCGTGCACCCTTTACCTTTTCAAGCTCCTTTCTGAGCAGATTGCCTCTCTTGAAGAAGTCCTTCCTGCCGAGGCTGTCAAGATCAGAATCGCAGATGATTTTTTGCGTGAGGTTTTTGGGCTTTTGGGGCATCTGTGTTGCCATTATCAGGCTAGAGACCTTGGCAATGTCACGCTTTCCGAAGCCTTTCCCCGATAGGTACTTACGGGCTATATCTGCACCTGCGGGCTCATTTTTCTCATACGCAGAGATGTATCCGGCGTCATGGAAAAGCGCAGCTATGCCCAGGAGAAGGAGGTCTTTCTGCTTCAGGCCTTCTGCTCTGCCGTAAGACATGGAGGCGCGGAATACCTCCATCGTGTGCTTTATATCGTGGTAGTGATATCCTTTCGGAAGGCTTTCGAGGAGGCGAGTTACAAAGCCAATGCACCTCTCATGAATCTTGTACATCAGACCTCCATCGAAATTTCATTGCATTATTTTGGATATGGAATCGCGGAATTTGATACCACCGATATATGCATGGTTTTTGCTTATGCACTCTTCTTCGGTTTTTAAGAAGTTTGATGATGACCTATAATAATTATTGATTAGAATCTTTATGTCGTTTTCATCTTTATTCTGGGGATCGCCTCTTATGCGCATAAGGTTATACTTGAGTGCCACCTGATAAAATGGATAGAGCGTTATTACGTTGATTGTCTCATTCGAGTGTTCTATTTCTAATTTTTTAGTGTTATCCATGAGCACTTTTATGGGAAAACCTAACACAAAATTTTCGATGCTTATAGAATAGATTTCTAATTTTTGGGCAATTTGTGCGTTGGTGATCGGGAGGCTTGTATTTGTTAATTCTATAACTTTATCAGTCTCGGTATGTTTCATCTTTTCCACAAATCCGTTACTCTCAAGTATGATTACGAAGCCATTTGACTCAAGCCTGGGTGTTACTGTGCTGACTACACGCTGTGATCTGGGCACTATTACATCTATATCATTGAATGCCCTATTTCGGTCTATCATGAAGACAGCTGCGCCGCTGATTAATGCATACGATGATTCGAATGTGCTGTTCAGGGACTTTACAACCATAGCAAACTCAGCAAGTCTTCTTTCTGGGCTCCTGGAGATGGTCTTGAAGATTGAGGAAGAATTTTCAGCACGCTCTGTTGTTCTTGCAACTGCCTTTAGCTGCCTCTCAGAACCAGAATCGCGGTTTCCACCGACCTTAGAGACAGCAGTAGGATCTTTGGAATGGTCCATCCCGTCTGAGAATTTATTCACCATGGATATACCCGCTGGATTTTAAAGATTTAGAATTACCTAGTGCAATTAAGGTTTAAAAACCTTATTCAATTGAATCACAGGTCAATGAAAGATAGGGATAGGTTTTTATAGTATCAAGATGCAAATAGTGTTTACCAACTATTCTTCAGCATGGTCAATCGCGCTTCTCTACTATAAGCTGGCGTTTTAGACTGCCGTACCATTCAGAAACGAAGTAGTTGAATATATCCGCAGTCTTTGTGTAAAGCTCCTCGGTAGTGGTTGTAGGCCTTTCGTTATCACTTATTAATCTGCGCTGCCCTTCTATAAGTTTGGCATGCTCTGCGACATTATGAGGGAAGCTATTTCTCTCTTTATAGAGCGTTGAAAATGACCAGAAGTGATGGGGGGCATTGTTATGCATCTTTAATTGCTCTTTTGCCAGGCCCATAATTACCTCTTTTGACAGTTCCAGAGCAACCTTGAATAGTGTTTCTTCGATAAGATGTATGTTTGTGGCATAGGTCACAAATCCTGAAATAAGCTTTCTGCGCTGATAAAGGATGCTCTCTGCAAGTGGGTCTTTTCCTTTGGAAGAAACATGGCCGGAGATGTATTTGGTGGAATCTGCAAAGCTGTCGTCTGATAATAATCTGCCTTTTCTGAAAAAGTTCGCAAGCAGGTCAGGCATCGACTCTGCCATTATGGCTTCATCCAGGTGGGTGTAGAGCCTGGGCTGCAGCTGCATGAAATAGATTTCATTGAAGTTCAGGCCTTTTTCGTTTGCTATCTTGCCCTTTGCTGCATCAATCATTATTGGTCCTGTTGGAGTATAAGGAGGCACTGCGACGACATGTATACCTTCCTGCTCAAGTTTCTGGACCGACTTTTTTACTGCTTCTGTTAGGATTTTCAATTCGCCGATGTTTATATATGGAATGTTGCTCTTCTGCCCTATAAGGATGCTCAATACGTCTATGTCGCTTATGTGCTTTTTGTATTGGCCTTCGACGCAGCTGCCCCCCAATATAATAATTTTTTCCCTGTCTATCAGATTCATCTCTTTGGCAAGCACATTGATGGTTCTGTCCAGAAAGTGATCCCCGGATTTGAACTGTAGCGTTGGAGTGCCGCCTGTTTTATGACCGTTTGAATTTCCGTTTCTTTGTATTGCGCCTGATGCCTCTCCTAAAGCGTATTCAAGCCCAGGATTTGCAATTCTGCTGCTATGCCTTTTGACGCTCATTCGAACACCAATACTGCCTCTTATAAGTATAAGCAGTATGAAATCAATGCCTTATATAAAAAGCTTTTCTCCCTGTTATTGTGTATAAGTGGATAAAGGCATAGATTTTAATACTACAAACAATATAAATTCTTACTGCAAATTTTACTTTTTGATTTGTTAGAGTTTCATGTCTTGGTATATGGGAAACTTATCAGCAATGAGAGAGACCTCGGACCTGAGGTTTAGGATCTTCGCGTCTTTTATAACGCCAGCCCGGAATTCAGAGAGGTATGCTGCCCTCTCTTTAGGCTCTTCAGGCAGCCTGTATTTTCTTATAAGCTGCACAGTGTCCCTGATGATTCTTGCTATATGCCTCATTTCCTCATCTTTCATACCCCTTGCAGTAACTGCAGATGTACCCAGCCTCAGTCCGCTCGGATAAAATGGTGTTGATGAATCTCCAGGCACTGCATTTCGGTTTGTGGTTATGCCTATCATTTCAAGCGCCTCCTCTACAAAAACCCCCATCCCTGGCCTTATATTTCTTAGGTCCATGATCATCATATGATTGTCTGTGCCTCCTGTAACAATATTTATTCCGTAGTTGATTAGGGCATGTGAGAGGGTTTTTGCGTTCTCCACCACCTGCCTTGCATACTTTCTGAACTCTGGCTTTGAAGCCTCGTGGAGCGTTGCGGCTATGCCTGCAGTCATGTCGTTATGCGTTGCACTTTGCAGACCAGGAAAAACAGCTTTGTCTATCTTTTTTGAAAGCATCGGGTCTTTTCCAAGACCTTTTCTAGTGGCCATTATTATGGCACCGCGTACGCCGCGCAGTGTTTTATGCGTAGTTGTTGTGATTATATGGGCATACTCAACAGGGCTTTCGTGCACTCCTCCAGCTATAAGACCGGCAACATGCGCTATGTCTGCCACAAGGTATGCACCTACTTTATCGGCTATTGACGAGAACTCCTTGAAAGGGAGCTTCCTCGAATATGCAGAAGATCCTATCCATATGACTGTAGGCCTGTTTTTTACAGCCAGGCGCCTTGCTTCCTCTATGTCTATGTAGCCATTCCTCTTAACATGATACTGTGCGCTTTTATAAATCTGCGCTGCAGCTGTAGCATGCCATCCGTGGGAGAGATGGCCTCCGTCTATAAGACTTTGCCCCATTATGGTATCTCCAGGTTTGCACAGCGCAAGATAGACTTCGAAGTTTGCAACAGAGCCTCCAAGGGGCTGCACGTTTGCATGCGGCACATCGAAAAGAGCTTTTGCGCGCTTTATAGCGAGAGATTCTATTTTATCTATAAAGAGTGTGCCACTGTGGTATCTCCTTCCAGGATATCCTTCGGACGATTTGTTTGTAAGTATATTTCCAGTAGCTTCGAGCACTGCTTCGCTTATGATGTTTTCCGCGGCTATAAGTGAGATGGTAGACCGCTGCCTTCCGAGTTCATCACTTATGTACCCAAAAAGCTCTGGGTCTGAAGCCTTTAGAGACCTTATACCTGCGGACATTCTGCCAGATTTCAGGCTATAAGTTTTAGAGGATGTCTTGGGCTTCATGGCATTCGCCTATGCTTTGAATATAAGCTTATGCTTTTGCAGATGCAGGCAATCAATTGCGCTTTGGGGGTATAAGCATCTGCTTCTCGGTACCGTACAGCTCCGAAACCAATATGTTGAATACATCGGCTGTCTTAGAATAAAGCTCTCCTGCAGTTATGGTGGGGCTTCCTCCGCGGCTCATCAGTATCCGCTGTTCGTTAATCAGCTCTGCATGCTCCTTTATCCCGGAGCTAAACCCTTCCTTGTTCATCATCAGTATTGAGAATGACCAGTCAGGAGGCCATGCGCCGCGGACCCTCAGCTGTTCCTCGGTAAGCGCTACGGTTACCTCCTTTGCTTTTGTAAGCGCCTCTTCGAAAAGAACCTCGTAGGGCAGGTTTGCATTCGAAGCATAGGTCACAAATCCTGAAATAAGCTTTCTGCGCTGATAAAGGATGCCCTTGGCAAGCGGGTCTTTTTCATCATTAAGCACATGCTCCATAACATATTCTTTGCTGCTGCGCATTGATTTGCTGCCTGCCAGCAGCTTCCCCTTCCTTAAGAAGGACTCGAGAAGTGCGGGTCTTTCCGAGAGAATGGCCTCGTCAAGGCCGGAATAGAGCCTGACCTGCAGTTCGACAGGATTTACTGCTCCGAATTCAATACCTTTCTCAGTTGCTATCTTGATTTTTGCCGTGTAGCGCAGAAACGCGCCTGTAGTATAGGGGGGCACTGCAACTACATGCGTATCGCGTTGATTGAGGGTCTCCACTGTGCTCTTGACCGCGTCAGTCAGCATGCCCAGCTCGCCCAGGTTTATATAAGGCATTTTGCCACTGTTTCCGGTGAATGAGCAGAATACGTCTATGTCGCTTATGTTGCACTTATACTGGCCTTCAGCACCGCTCCCTACAAGAAGCAGTATCTTGTCTCTCTCTACCTTCTTTAGCTCTTTTGAAAGTGTGTGTATAATTCTGTTGAAAGAAGAGGTAGGCTTTCTGCCGTTTGAGTGGTTTACGTGGTTTTCGGAAAGCCTTGCAGACTCCTTTAAAGCATGAAGTAGATTGTTGGCTCTCTGCATAGGCCTTTCTGCATTCATCTTGACACCGCGTAAGAGGATAAGCAATTTCTATGCGGATAGCTTGTATAAAAAGCTTTTCATTCTGTTGTGCTGTATTAGCCGCCCGGGGCATAGATTTTAATACCCAGCGCAGCATAAAGTATTACTGCGGCTTATCCTGCTTCTTTTCGCTCTCTACCTTCTTTGAACCGGATCTTTTTATTGCAAGCTTTACAGAGCCTGTGCCGAGGGGTATCTGCTTGCCTACAAGGATATTTTCGGTTACGCCGCGCATGTGGTCTATTTCCCCGAATGTAGCGGCATTTACAAGGTGCTTGACTGTTTCCTCGTAGGCTGCCTTTGCGAATACGGATATTTTCTGGCCGCTCAGGCCGTGCCTGCCTATGCCTTTTATATCGCCGGCATAGGTCATCGCGTCTGCGACAACTGCCAGATGCCTCTCATCGACGTTTATCTTCTGCTCCTTGAGTGTTTTCTTCAGCTCGTTGACAAGAGTATTCCTCGCTGCTTCGATACCAAAAAGGTTATACATCGCAAAAACGTCATTGGTATAGAGCCTCGATTTGTCAACTCCGTCAAGCTTTATTATCTCGGAGACGTTGCTGCCTGCCGCTATTATGTAGAATGTGCCTGACTTGTCCTGCTGTATGATGGCCTTGCCCGCGCCCTCTATGCCCTGTATAACTTTCTTCATAAGCCTGACAGATGCAGACCTTATCTCCTTCATGTTATTTGTGTGCAGCCTTATAAGTATGCTGCCGCCTTCGACACTGGCTTCATAGCCCGTGGCCTTAGCAAGCTTCTGCGCTATCTGCGCAGCGGTAAGCTCCACTGCCTCGGCAGCCTGCATGTCCAGAATAAGCTTTACAGTGCCCTTTGAGAAGTTCTCTATGGCCCTGCGCACCAGACCATTCATCCTCACCTCGTTTATCCTCTTTGCAACCGACTCTGCCTTTTCAAGGGACTTTCTAGCCTCTGAATCAAGATAGACATAGGTTATGGGCGTTGCGGGCCTCTTCCTTGCGTCGACAAGCTCAACTATGCGCGGAAGGCCTGATGTAGCAATGGTGGCCTCTATGCCTGCATAATGGAATGTCCTGAGTATCATCTGCGTGCCCGGCTCCCCTATAGACTGCGCTGCGATGATGCCCACAGGCTCACCGCTGTGCACATCGAACTCGCTGATTGCCTCTCTTTTCTTTTCATTCATGCATTCACTCCTTGCTAAGCTTCGCGAACTGCGTATATATAGGGCTTATGGTGTCTCCGCCGTATACTGTCTGGATTATGTTGTTGTTTACATCGCGCACGCTCTTATCATCACGTACATAATAGTCCTGCAATGCATTTGATAGCCTCCTGTAGAGATAGCCTGACCTGCCCGTAAGAAGGGCTTTGTAGACCTCTGAGCCCCTTGAGCCGACCGCATGCATGAAAAGATCCACTGGAGAAAGCCCTGAATAGTAGCTTGTGACTATGAAGCCACGGGCTGCGGGGCCTATGTTGTTAGGAGCTATATGCGGCAGGAGCCTGTTGCTGTAATAGCCGCGCTTTATCCTGCCTCCGCTGAGCGTCGCCTGCTGCCCCAGGAACATGCTCATCTGCTCAAGGTTGAGTATGCTGCCCCTTGAGCCTGACTTTGCCATCTCCACTGCGCTGTTCGTCTCATCCTCATGCCTTGCTAAAACATCACCGGCATGGCTTCTTGCTGCGTTAAGCTCCGATATTATTATGCGTTCAAGTGACTCCTTAAGCGTATAGCCTATAAGCGGCTCAAGCTTCTTGTTTCTGTAATCATCTATCAGCTTGGAAACCTTTGAGAAGGTCTCTGTGATTATTATACTGCGCTCATCCTCAAGCTTCTTGTCTATGGAATACTCCTTAACACCTACAGTAGTGCCGCATAGCGTAACATACGCATCTGCAAGCTTTGAAGATATATATATGAAGTCCTTAAGCTCCTCATAGCCGTAGTCCATGGCAATCTTTACGAAGAGGCCGTTGTCCCTGCCGTAGGTCTCCTTTGTTATAAGGCCCTCTGCCAGCCTACCGTTCTTTATCCTGAAAGGCCCATGAGCTGTCTGCTGCTCGTATCCGAGGCCTTTGGGCAGTATCATTGAGAAGACATCCCTTCCTGAATACATTCCGGCCTTGCCCTGCTTCGGCAGCTCGTATATGCCGCATATGCCGAGAAGGTATGAGGCTTCGGCATTGGTAAGATATGTCGTCTCTTTTGTAAGGTTGTACATGCCGGTTATGCCGTCCTCGCTGTTCGTTATTATGGCAGAGCCGTCACGGGGCGAGAAGATCTGGTACGGAACAAGCATAAGGTAACGTGCCTCTGCCTGCGCCTCGAGAGTCTGCGGCACGTGAAGGTTCATTTCATCGCCGTCAAAATCAGCATTATACGGTGCGGTAGTGCAGTAGTTTATCCTGAAGGTCTTGCCTGGCAGCACCTTGGCCTTGTGCGCCATTATGGATATCCTGTGAAGCGAGGGCTGCCTGTTGAAGAGCACCATGTCCCCGTCGACGAGCTGCTTCTCGAGTATATCTCCGGCCACTACGCCCTTCAGAACCTCGTCCTTGTTCGTGTCGATGATCCTCTTTCTCTTGCCGTCCCTACTTATTATGTTTAGCACCATCGGATAAGAGGTCCTTGAAAGAAGGTCTTTTGCATATTCGAGGTTCCATGTAGTCACATAGAATGGCACTGTAAGCTTTTCAGCGATCTCCTGCGGCACCCCTACCTCGTCTATGTTTATATAGGGATCTACGCTTATGACTGTCCTTGCCGAATAATTAACGCGCTTACCGCTGAGGTTGTACCTGAAACGACCCTCCTTGCCCTTGAGGCGCTGCGCAAGCGTCTTGAGGGCCCTGCCGCTCCTGTGCCTCGCAGGAGGAATCCCTGAGGTCTCGTTGT
Source organism: Microcaldota archaeon (assembly GCA_021796295.1). Lineage (GTDB taxonomy): Archaea > Micrarchaeota > Micrarchaeia > Micrarchaeales > CABMGC01 > JAJYIA01. Next base: position 6,286 of record JAJYIA010000014.1, on the reverse strand, counting down.
TGAAGTATGCAGTGACATGATACTGAAGCAGTTCCCAGAGGTCGTCTATTATTATCTGGGGAGCCCCTGCGTTGATGTTCTGGTCGAGCCTCTGATTTATGCGCATTATGTCAACGAGCTTGTGCGTCAGGTCGTCCTCGCTCCTCTCTCCTGATTCAAGGGTTATTGAGGGCCTTACGCTAGATGGAGGCGCAAGCAGGTAGCTCAGGACCATCCATTCCGGCCTTGTAATCGTAGGGTCTATGTTTATAAGCCTGAGGTCGTCGGAGCTGATCTTTGCAAGAATATCGCGTATCTCGTCAGGCTTCATGCGCCTCTCGTCTGCAGTGAAGTATGTCGGGGAAGAGAGCTTGATCTTCGCAGTAGGGGCTTCGCAATGAGGGCATTTCTTCACATTCCTTATGCGCTTCTGCTGCGGCCCGTGCTGCGCCTCCTCGGATTCAGATTCTTCTGCAAGGCTCTTGCGCATTTCCTCTATGCGCTCGTCGTCCATAAGTATGCGGTGGCATTCAAGACATGTAGCCTGAAGTATCATGTATATGGTCTTTGCGAACTCGGAATGGACAACAGGCCGCACGAGCTCTATATGGCCGAAATGCCCGGGGCAGGTCTTGGCCCTTGCACCGCACGTCTTGCACACAAGACCGGGGTCGATAACGCCAAGGCGCTGGTCAAGAAGGCCCCCGTCAATGGGGTAGCCGTCCTCGTTGTAGGTGTCTGGCACAGTTAGCTTGGCTACGCTGACCTTCTTTATGCTGTCAGGGCTTATGACACCGAACCTTATATATTCTATGGCTTCGGCCTGCATCTTATCACTCATTCAGTTTTATGCTCGGCAGTATGTGCAATGAGCGTATCTCGTCAAGGAGCACCTTGAACGCATAGCTTATCTCTACATCGGCCATCGGAGCGCTGTTGCACATCGGGCATACTGCCATTCTCTTGATATAATCGTAATAGCCCATGCTGCCGCAAAGCCTGCATACCAGCACAGTAGTCTTGTCGCTCTGGTCAAGCATGCGCTCCTTAAGAAGAAGGCTGGCGCCGTGGCCTATGAGCGCGTCCCTTTCCATCTCTCCGAACCTCAGGGCACCCTGCCTCGCCTTGCCCTCGGTGGGCTGGTGGGTGAGTATTTGCACCTTGCCCCTGCTCCTCACCTGCAGCTTGTTGCTTGCCATATGGTAGAGCCTGTTGTAATAGACAACGCCAGTGAATATTTTGGCCTTGAATCTTGAGCCTGTGATGCCGTCATGAAGAAATTCCTCCCCGTGCCTGTCAAAGCCGTTTGACTCGAGCATTTTGCCATAGTCGTCTATGCGCTTGCTGCCGTCTTCGGCGAATGCTGTGCCGTCTGTCATAGAGCCCGTTACTGCTGATGCCTTGCCTGCCAGCATCTCCATGAGATGGCCGAAGGTAAGCCTTGTGGGTATGCTGTGCGGATTGAGAAGTAGGTCAGGTATTATGCCGCTTTCGCTGAAAGGCATGTCCTCCTGATTCACTACAAGGGCTATGACGCCCTTCTGGCCGTGCCTGCTTGCGAACTTGTCTCCTTTCTCAGGTATGCGCAGGCTCCTTATCCTTACCTTTATGTTTCTTGTAGCCCCGGGGGTTTCTGTGAACACCACGCTGTCTACAACGCCGCTTTCGCCTGCCTTAAGCACCACAGAATCGTCGCGCGTCTTTTCTTCAAGGCCTCCGGCGCCTATGTTCTCCTCAAGGAATCTGGGAGGTGCGACCTTGCCTATAAGCACCTCGCCGTCGTTTATATACATCTCTGGTTCTATAATGCCGTCCTCGCTGAGCTTTGCATATGCGTGCTCGCCCATGTAGCCTTCTGCAGTAGGCGGCGGTATCCTGAAGCGGTCCTTCTGGCCGCCAGGATATCTCCTCTCCTCATCTGAATAGGACTTGTAGAAGAGGCTCCTGCCAAGGCCCCTATCTATGGCGCCCTTGTTCATCACTATCGCGTCGGCCATGTTGTAGCCGTAATAAGTGGATATTGCAACCACGAAATTCTGGCCGCTGGGATGGTTCATTATGCCTGTGGCATCGTACGGCGCAGTTGAAACAAGGGGCTTCTGCGGGTAGAATAGTATGAATGACCTTGAATCAAAACGCTGGTTGAAGTTCGTGGCGTATAGGCCTTCCGACTGCTTTATGAAGTTGGCGCTCATGGCATGCCTTGCAAGCGCGTTGTGCTCAGGAAACGGGGATGTGCCGATGGTAAATCCGAATAGCGATGCCGGGTCTAGCTCCAGGTGGGTTGTGCTCTCGCTTATACCGCTAGGGTCCATTGCAACCAATGCGTTTTCCTCCTCTTCGGCATCCATATATTCTATAACGCCGTTCCTGAGAAGATAATTGAAGTTTATCTCCTTCCTCCTAAGCTTATCAGAAAGCTCCGGGGTGAACCTTGACCTGCCGCCTTCGACTATGATATAGGGCTTTCTGAGCCTGCCCCTGTCGGTATTCACATGTATTTCATTGGGTCTTTCGAAATAGGCTATATTTACCTCTCCAGATATCTGGCCCTTCCTCCTTGTATTCCTGACTTCTCCAACGAATGAAAGAGGCTCGTCTATGTAGCCTATGACCCTGCCGTTTAGATAAAGGTAGCATTTCCTGTTTTCCAAGCATATCAGCCTATATAGGGTTTATATCGCGGATCTTCCTAAGCTCAGACTCTGTCATGGTCTCGTCGGCGCCGACTGTCACCTTCGACATTATTGCAAGGTACTTTGTAAGCCCGACCTCCTGGCCTTCGGGGCTTTCAGATGGGCATATCTTGCCCCACTGCGTGCCGTGCACATCCCTTGCCTTGAAGTGGGGATGCTTCTTTGCAAGGGGGCTTTTGACGCGGCGCAGATGCGCATACGTGCTTATGATATTAGTCCTGTCAAGCACCTGCGAAACGCCAGTCTGCCCTGCGACCCATGTGCCTGTGCCCATTGCATATGCTATCTTCTCAGTAAGGGTATCAGGGCTTATTATGGACTGCATGCCAAGCCTTCGGCCTCTTGCGCTTGTCCTCTCTATCTGATATTTTACCTCTTTGAGGAAGAACCTGTGGGCATAGGCGAAGAGCTCCTCCATGAGCTCGCCTGCGAACCTGACGCGCTTGTTTGCATAATGGTCCTTGTCATCCTGCTTCGCAAGCCTGTTTGCTACAAGCGTTGACTTCCTTGCCATCTCGAGCAGGTACTTGGCCTTCTCCTTCCTTGCTGCAGGCTCACCGCCTATATGCGGAAGCAGGTAGCTGTCCAGCTGCATCTCGGCACGCTTTATCTGGTATTCACGCGCCTGCCCCGGGGCAGCAAGCCTGCCCATCTCAAGCAGCGCCTCTATAGGCTGCAGTATTGTGCCTTCTTTGTTTACGGAGCTTAGCTCTATATTCATCAGTATGTCGTTCCTGAAGGTAAGCAGGTGCTCTGAATAGCCTTTTATCTCGTCTATTTGCATGCCAATGGCCCTGAGCATGAGCATCAGGTCTATGCTCTTCGATGCTGTAGGAAAATCAACCGAATACATACCGTTTTGGTTCCTTGTGACTGCGCAGCGGGCCCTGAAACCAGGGGTTGATGAGAAGACCCTGCTCTTTACCTCTGCGCCATTCTTCTCCTTTGTGGTTATGATCCTATTTGATGCAACGTCTTCAAGGCCTATGAGCACGCGCTCTACGCCCTTTATTATGAAGTAGCCGCCCGGGTCGTCGGGGTCCTCGCCGCTCGCTATGAGCTGCTCCTTTGTCATGGTCTTTGTGTTACATAGGCTGCTCCTTACCATTATTGGAAGTTCACCTACAAAGACCTCGCCATAAGAGGCCGTCTTCTCTATGCCCCTTATTATAGGCACCACCTCCATGAATATAGGTGCAGCATAGGTTATGTTCCTTAGCCTGGCCTCGTTGGGCGTTATGTTGCGCCTTGAGCTGTCAGCCTCTATTATAGAGGGATTGCTTGTCCTTACTCCGCCAAGCTTGAGCGCAAAGCCCTCGACACTGGGCTCTATAAGGTTCTGCTTCTCAAGCGCCTTCTTTATGCCAGAGTCTATGAACCTGTTGAAGCTCTCTATCTGGTGCTGCACAAGCGTTGTGGTATTCAGATATGCGCCTAAGAGAATGCTATTGTCATTCATCAAACCACGAAAGTGGCAGGGCCCTGCCTATTTTATCACGAGCCTGTAATAAAGGTACTCGTTGCTGTGGTCATTCCGTTTTACCCTTATGACCTGACCTTCCTTAGCGCCAAGCTTCACAGCCTGTGGATCAGTAGAGAATATTTTTGGCAGGTTCTCAACCTTAAGCTTTCTCTCTTCAAGAAAAGTGCGTAGCTCTTTCCCATCCACTATATCATGTACAGGAACGTATTCGTGGTCGCCCCTCTTGCCTGCCAATCATACACCTGGTCTTAAAAGAAGTACTAACCCTAAAGCTTTGCGCGCAACTTTATTATATTAAAAGAAAACATTTATATAGTTTTGCTTAAATAAAGGGCTGTGTAGTAAAAATCTTTTGTGTGTAAAAAGTTGCTATTCTGTGTATAAAGTCCTCTTTTACGTCGTAATATTAATTCAGTAATTAATTGTTTATCAGCGTAATTAATTCTTCGGATTTTCTTTGTAGGTCAAAAATCCATCCGACGCACAGCGAAAAATAGGCAAATTTAGGCCTTGTAGAAATCCTATATTTGTATTAGAAACCGAAGGATTTTAACCCTTCGGCCATAATGGTTTATTGGCGACCATTATGGAAAAGAATGAGGAATCTAGATATAATAGCGGCTTTGCGACAAAATTAAGTGTGCAGTGGTATCCTTGTCAACAACGGTGCAAGGTATGCGAGGTAACAAGACTGTCTCAAATTGTGAATATTTACCTTGAGATATTCCGCAGTGGCTTTTCTCCAGTCGAGTCTTTTCCTTATGGGCGCAGGTTCTCTTCTCTTCATCATCGAATTTATCGTCTCAGAGATTGAACGGTTATGAAATACTTCGAGGAATCCCTGCGGGTCGAGTATCAGTTTATGTGTCATTTTCGACCATTCGGGAACACCTTTACTATGTATTGTCGAATTCAGTTTGGGCAAAGAGAACAATGTTGCACCATATGAACTCACTAATCTGCAAGCTGGACGATTTGCATAGAGTTTGTCTCCCAACATTATCTCAAGACTTGGTGCATTTTCTGCAGTTTGTTCCATTGCGAAAGGCAATTGCGCAAGTTCTCCTATGCGGTGGTCACTAGTAGTAAAGAAACCACCGATTATTTTAGTATGAATCCCGCCAGAAAGTACTGAATATTGGAAGTCACTTCTCTTACTAGGCCATGCGTTCATTACCTCGTCATTATGTTCTGTGTTTTCCTTTTTCCCATGTTCTTTTCTCTGTTCTGCCCTCTTACTCTCATAGTTTACCTTATTCGTCGTGGGATCTCCTGTGCCATCGACTCCAAACATATTCTCAGCAAAATTACTCCACTCGTTCGTCAGTTTGAATATCTCGTCGAATATGACTTTTGTTCTCTCAGGATCATAGCCCCTTTCGATGGTCTTGTAGCTGAATGTCTGAGATATCCCAAGTTTCGAGTCAAAAACTCTAAGTAATCCGCCTGCAACTCTGTCTGAGACGCCGAAATAACTCTGCAGTAAAAGTACCTTTGCAATATCCCCATTCGGAATAGGAGGTCTTCCTGGGCCTTTTCTTGTTTCTTTTTGCTCTCTTGTTTCTATCCGTTCTACTGCAATGTCAACTGAGTCTCTTATCATCTTCAACATATCTGCAAGTTCATTCAACTGCGCTTCGTTATATGATTTCCAGTCTATCTTTTTCTCCTCTTTCTCCTCGTATTTGAAAGTTCCATCCTTCACTGCTTGAAGAATGTTTCTCAGATCACGAGTCCAGAGTCTCCTCATAGCACCTTCTCCCTCTTTTTCTGCCATTGATTCACCAATACCTATGCAACCGAAAAGTATTTAAGGATATCCATGTATATCCTAACTATGAGAGAAATTGAAGTGAGAAAGGGAGATCTCAAGATAAAAGAGAGAGTTGACGTAATTTATGAGAAGACTATAACTCGATTTGGGAATTCCGCAAAACTAGATGCCCCTAAGAAATACATTGGATGCCGTGCCTATGTCATAATAGTACATGATTGATTTTGTCGCAAAGCCCACAGGCGGTTTTGTAAACAAATCAGGGTGAGTTCTGAACTGCCGTTTACAAGCGTTATTTGATTATTGCCCTGAGGGAAGAATGTAGAATGTCCTAGGCGGAACTGCGCCAGCCGG
>JAJYIA010000013.1 GCA_021796295.1 Microcaldota archaeon | reverse complement strand
CAGGCTGGTCAGAGAGAATGAATATGCGGCAGTATACGTCGCCTCTGATAGCGCCCTCTCAGGTGTCACCTACAAATCCAGGTATATCACTGCGGCATACGTAGCTGCAGCCTTTTGGGAAAGCGCTGCAGCAGCAGTGCTGAATAGAGCTAAAAACTATGGCATAAGCCAAGATAAAGGGCTGAGTGTGGCGAAACTCTCAGAACACCTCTACGGAGGCATAGGCTTCACTGTAAAACAGAATGCCGAAAAGCGCACAGAAGAGGAGTAGTAGCCATCGATGCTGCAAAGTTTGTGCATAGACTGAAAAAGGTGGCGAACCATCCAGGAAGTAATATAATACTTCCTGCGAGAAGGGTATCATGGCCATTAAAATAATAGCGACGTACGGCCCCGCACTCAAGGAGAGCATTGCAATGGAGCGCGTATTGATGCATGCAGATATCATGAGAATAAATTTTTCGCATATGGGCGAAGCCGATTGCCTTGATGCAGTTTCAAGGATACGCACAGCCTCAAAAAATATCGGAAGGAAAATAAGGCTGTTTGCAGATCTCCCAGGACCTAAGATGCGTGTTTCAAGGCTCAGTGATCCCATACCTGCGGAAAAAGGGGCTGTGCTTTCCATTATGTACTACAAGGATTTAAACGGATCAAAGAACTGTATACCCATAGATGCGGACATATATGATGACATTATTCCCGGTTCTCTGATATCCATCGGCGACGGCATACCCAGGCTTGCTGTAACTGAAAAGCTCGGACGCGAGATACTCTGCAGGGTCGTGTACGGAGGCAGCATAGCCGGCAGGAAGGGCGTGAATGTCCAGGGTTCGCCCATGAAGGCAGAGCCGCCTACAGATGAGGACATTCTCATTGCAGGCTTTGCAGCAAGGAACGGCTTTGACTATATCGGGCTCTCGTTCGTGAAGGCAGGCATTGATATAGACAGGATAAGGGAGCATGCTGGCAGTGCTGGTGTAATTTCTAAGATAGAAAGGCCCGAGGCCCTGGAAAACATAGACTGGATAGCTGAAAAGAGCGATATGATTATGGTCGCTAGGGGCGATCTTGCGCTTAACATAGGCGTGCCTGCGGTGCCTGCAGCTCAGAAAAGGATCATAGACTCTGCAAAGGCCCACGGCAAGCCTGTGATAGTCGCAACGCAGCTCTTGGGCAGCATGACAAGCAGCCCCATACCTACACGGGCAGAGGCCAGCGACATCGCCTATGCAATCGAGCAGGGTGCCGACTACCTGATGCTCAGCGATGAAACGGCAATAGGCAGATACCCTGCAGAGTCAGTTGAAATGCTCTATGAAATAGCCGCAGCGCAGAAAGTGTAATTGCGTATGCAGAAGCAGAAAAGGGCAGCCTAATCAGCGCACTGCTTTACTTGAACCTTATTGAATCAAGATTCATAGGGGCCCTTCCCTCAATTCTGAATCTGCCGGCTATGCTTCTCGCAAGGTCTTCGCACTTGGGCTCCTCCCCGTGCATCGTGTAGACCTTTTTCGCAGAAGGCTTAAGATGCTCCACAAAGCTCATGAGCTGGCGCCTGTCGCTGTGGCCCGAGAATCCCTCTATGGTTCTCACCTGCATGTTTATCTTCACAGACTCAAGCTTGCCATCCTCTCCCGACAGCGCAGTTTCAGAGAGGCCGTTCTGCACCCTTCTTCCGAGCGAGCTCGCGCTGTTGAATCCTACGAAGATTATCGCATTCTTGGGATCCTCAGCCATGGCCCTGAAATACTCAAGGCTCGCGCCCCCGTTGAGCATTCCCCCGCTTGCAAGTATCACCGCAGGGCCCTTGTCAAGGATGTCGTTGCGCTCCCCCTTCGCGATCTCGAAGATCTCGCTCTCGAAAGGTGAATTGTTGTTGAGTATGCGGTTTCTGAGCCCTGCCTTGAGGTATTCCGGATATGCAGTGTGTATGGCGCTCGCACCGAGTATCATGCCGTCAAGGTATATGGGCGTTTCAAGCTTATACTGATTCGAGTTTGCAAGATAGCTCTCAAGCACCAGCATGAGCTCCTGGCTCCTTCCGACTGCGAAGAGGGGCATGAGGACCTTGCCTCCTCCCTCAACTGTTCTCTTTATCGTCTCCATAAGCTCGTTTTCCGTTTCCTGCCTTTCCTGTGTAATGTCTCTCGGGCCTCCGTATGTGCTTTCCATGAAGAGTGCATCTATCCTAGGGTAGTTGGTATCGGCAGGATCGAAGAGCCTTGTGAATCCATACTTCATGTCCCCTGTGTCGACTATATTGTAAAGCCCCTCTCCCACATGCAGATGCACAGTGCCGCTGCCCAGGATGTGGCCCGCGTTATGGTATGTCAGTTTTATCTCATCAGTTACGTTAGTGACCTCGCCGTAATCCCTTGTGATCATATGCATAAGCATTGTCTTGATATCCTTCTCGCCGTATAATGGAGTGCCCCCCGACCTCTGCACAAGCTTTGTATAATCGTATAAGAGAAGGGCGGCCAGGTCTCTTGAAGGCGGCGTGCAGTAGACCGGGCCGTTATATCCGAATTTAAAGAGATACGGTATGAAGCCAAGGTGGTCCATGTGTGCATGCGTAAGTATAACGGCATCAATGTCGTTTATGGTTATGTTGGCGCTGTCAAGGTACGGAAAGGCTTTGTTCTCCCCGCCTGAGGCCGCGTCAAGGCCCTTTATGCCTGGCTCGGGGCTTATGCCGCAGTCTATAAGTATCTTTGAGTGCGTTGTTTCAAGAAGAAGGCAGCTCCTTCCCACCTCTTTGAAGCCTCCCAGTGCTGTAGCCTTTAGCCACTCGCTCTTTATGGCCGGCTGGTTTATCTTCTTGCCTATTCCTATAAGGAACTTTTTCCTGAAGTCACTCTCCCTGAACATAAGCTGCCTTACGCCATTTATGACATCGCTGTTCATCGTCGGTGTTCTCAATACCTTGGGCACCCATTTTGTCTCCTTTATTATCCTGACAAGCGTGCTGCCTCCCTTTCCTATAACGAGGCCTGGCTTCATCGCCTCTATATAGACCTGTGAGAACTGCTTCTCAAACCTTATGCCTTCCTCGGTGACTCCCGCATCCTGCGGTATTATCTCCAGTATCTTCTTAAGCGCAGAGTCGGTGTCCATAAGCGCAGAAGCGTCAGACCTGACTATGAGCCTCTTCTTTATTGCTGCAGAAATGTTTTTTATAGTGCTTTCGTCATCATATACGCAGGCAATGTTTTTCACGTATATTGCCACGTCAGGGCCCTCATACTCTATACTGGTAAGCCCCGCATCGCCCGGAATAAGCTCGTGTATTTTCTCGAATATGCCTTTCTCTGGCTTGCCTTCCTCGCTCAATCAATCACTGCTCTTATCATTTTTGGCAATAACTCCCCATACTCGCATGCGTTATGCAGGAAAGATCCGCGCTAAAGCCGCCTATTATTTCAGCAGCCTTTCTATCTCTTCCTTGCCGTGCTCCTTATAGCCCTTCTTTGTTATGGAAACCAGCCTTATGCTGTCCCCTGTGGCAATGTCCCTTTTCATGGCTATCCTGACAGCCTTTGCAGCGTGCCTTACCGCTTCCTGTACAAGCATATTTTCTGCATATACGCTCTCCAAGTAGCCCGTTGCGGTTATCGAGCCGCTGCCTGTCGCTGTGAACCTTGAATCCTTGGCGTAGCCGCCTACAGGATCTATGCTGTATATCTCGGGCACCCCGTTGTTAAGGCCGCCGAGTATCAGCTCAACGAGAAACGGCATCATCTTGTTCTCCTGAAGTATGAGCGAGAGTACAGATGTGGCCGAAGTCGGGGAGAGCGATCTTGACTCGTCCATCTTATACAACTCATTCTGTACCTTGAGCACTTTGACAAGATATTCCGCATCGCCCACTCCGCCAGCTATAGTTATGCCGAGGTTATCATCCACCTTGTAGATTTTAACGGCCTCTGAGCTCGAGACGTATGTACCGTAGGTGGCCCTTGAATCGGAAGCCATAACTACGCCGTCGCTGCATATTATGCCAACAGTTGTAGTGCCATGCCTGATATTCTCTGAGAATTCTTTGTAGTCCATTGCAACACCATTCCGCCTTTAGAATGATATTCTAATATGAATGTATGATATTTGCTTGCTGGTCAATTATAAAAATGCCTAACAAAACAATTCAATTGTAAAGCAAAGGGCCAAAAATAAAAAAACAAACAGATGCCTATACTACTAAGCTACCATTACCTATAAAATACTTACTGCTGTCATGCGGTTCAGCAAGCTCGGCATATGCGAATGTCCTGTAGATCCTTGTTATCTTTATCCTGTGCACCTTCCCGATTCTTGCCTTCGCGTTCCTTACAAAGACCACTATGTCTTTTATGCGGCCTATGCTCTCGCCCTTCGCGTTCCTCGCGCTAAGGCGCACATCGTACATTTCCCCCTCTACTAATTCATTTTCTTCCATGTTACCCCCTTCTTTAAACCCAATTATACTTAATTCCAACAAAGGTATTTAAGCCTTATCTACAAAATGCGATATATCAATAAAGGACTTCGCAATCCTGTGCCGTTGCTGCCTTAAACACTGTTTTTTACGTCGTAAAATTTCTGCTGCCTATCGGCTGTATTGTTATGTTCTCAACTCCGAAGTTCAGGTATTGGCTTTGCGCAAATGTGTTGTTCTCCTCGTAGAGCGTGAGCTGAGTGAAGCCCTGCGAGAGGTTTAAGTATACTGTGTAATACAGAAGGCCTCCTGTCATGTTCAATTTCGCAATAGGCTCATTGCCCAGAAATATATAAAGCGGTTTCTGGTATGTCGAGAGCGCACCCAGTGTCATATTCACCCTTGTTGAATACGGCGAATAGACGTCTATGGACCTCTGGTTTGACCCCCACCACGCATTCTCAAGCGTTCCGTTGCACTGTGAAGTAGAAGAGCAGAAGTCGAATCCAGGTATCCATTTGCCCATAAGATATGCAACAAGGCTCTTTCCTGCGCTTTTTACCAGCTCCTCGTTTGTGGAGAATACAGTAACGTTGCTGCTACGGTATACCGGCGCGCCGAACACCCCCTCTAAGTAACCCAAAAGAGTGCTGAGCTCTTCAGGCGTATATGCGCTGTTTATCACTGAAATGAACGAGGTTCTGTATCTCGAGAGCCATAATATGGTATCGTTTGTATAGTTCTCATCCAAAGGCGACGGATAGGCAAACCCTACGCCTGATTCAAGGTATGCTGCGGTTACATCCAGGGGCACAGTTTCCTCGGAAAATGCCTGGGTGTCGTTGGTTCTTGACGTATAGCCCCCTATGATCGGCTTTCCCATCGCTGTCTGGTAATACATCGCCATGCCTGGATAAAGCGCAGGCTGGTTTCCTGTTTCGGGCATGATCGGAAGCACCAACACCGAGAAATTTCCAGGCAGCCTTCCTATATCCTTGTATGCCTTGGGTATGTGCGCGCTTGCCATCAGGGAGTTGCCGAAGCCTATGCTTAATGGCATGCCGTTGTATTCTATAAGTATTAGAATGGATACCACTGCAGCATACTTCACTACATTCGTGCTGCCCTTCCTCTCGCAGAGCTTCTTGAAGCCGAACGCGGCAGAGAGCGCAAGCACAGCCTCTAGCACAAAATCGAACCTGCCAGGCTCCCTCACTATGTTAAAGAGCGGTATATTCCTGTAAAGCATATAGAGCGAGGGTATGCCTGTTGATGTGTCATATAGCTGGATATAAGGCCCTAGAGAGAGCAGGAAGAAGACAATGCCCATCGCTGCCCAGTATACCAACATCCTGCTCTTCAGCCTCTTTGCCCTGTATTCCTCATACAGCGCAAAGCCCGAAAGCGCAAGCACAGTATAGCCAATGTAGGAGAGGCGTTCAGACATGTCTTCAGTATACTGCACGCCCTTGTATGTAAAGCTGTACATAGCAGAGTACGAGGCTGACGCACCGTGGAATATGCCGTTATAGTAACTGGGCAGGAAGAAGGAGAGCAGCGGGTCGCTGTAGAGCATGTTGTGCGCTATGTCGGAAAGGGCATTCGTGGTCGTCAGCGTTCCCTTGTTTATGCCATGCGCCAGATATACAAAGAACGGCGATCCCAGTACAAGAACGAATACAATAAAGAGGCCAAGGCTGAGCGCGGCTTTTCTGCTGAGAAGCTCCTTCCTGTCGAGCAGCAGGAGGGCGGCGAGACTTATGATGCCGAAAAAGGCCATTATTATGCCCTGCTCTATATCACCGAAGAAGGTAAGGAATATGAAACTCAGCGCGGCTGCGAATGCATACCATATCCTCTTCTCCCTTATTGTAAGGATAAAGAGGAGCATGAAGAGCGGTATGAACTCGGTCATTGCCCAGTTGAGGTGAGAGTATGCCTGCACAATATGCACAGGTGCAAATGCGTATATAAGGCCTGCGATGAACGCCGCATACTTTTCCCTGAGGAAGTAGTATGCGAGCATGAACATGAAGAGGCCTGCAAGGGCAAAGCTTGTGATGAAGAGCGTATTGTATGCGAAGGCCATGCTTACCTGCTGTAGCGGCCATGAGAGTATGCCTGCAAGCGGGCTGAGCGTCTGCGTAACAAGGTTGGCCCCTACCGGATAATACAGCATGGCAGTATAGAAGGGCTGCGCATGCAGCACAAATATCGAGTATGGAACCCACCAGAGGCCCCACAAGCTCTGGTATACGTCGCCTCCGGTGCTGAAGACCTTTGTAGCCATATTCAGCGTTACGCTCCAGAACATTACCAGCGCTATGAGAAGGTACGCCAAAAACACATAGGCGTATTCCCTTCTCGCCTTAAGCCATGAAAGATAATCCATAGCATCAATCAAAAGAGCAAATTGCCGGCTTCTATCCTCTGCTTCGCCAGCACTACTTCAATTGCACCGCATATATATATTTGTTGTGCTAGAGTAAATCACGCTGCTTGAAGCGCGATCGCGTGGTGGCCGATGTCTGACAAAACGAACACAAGGCAGAGCCTCGGAAGAAAGGCATCAGGCCTAGTATCGTCATACTACCCCGGCCAGCTCCTTGGCGTCCTTATAACGTCTGTAACCTTTGTACTGATAACAAGGATTCTCGGGCCTTCGGGCTACGGCATATATGTTTTTGCATTCGGCTTCGCAGGGCTTGTCGACGCTTTCGGAAACTTCGGCATAGGCTCATACGTAAGCAGGAACATATCAAAATTCGGCAGCGCAGGGGACAAACACGGTATTTCCAAAACTGTTTCCATAGGCTACGCGCTGCTTCTGCCTATGGCACTGCTTCTCAGCCTGGTAGGCGCAGGTCTCAGCCCCTACGTTGCATCTGTATTCAGCAAGGCAGGCACTGATACGCTTGCCCTAATTCTGGTATCCTTATTCATCTTCTTCGCCATGCTAGAAAGCACCTCTGTGCATATGCTGCTGGGATTTGGAAAGGGCAAAGAGGCAGCACTTCTTAACATATCTGTTGACATCATGCAGCTTATAGCAAGCGTTTCGCTGGCGCTGGAGTTCGGAACAAACGGCGCCATAGCCGGCACACTGATTGGCTATGTCATAGGCGCCGCGCTTGCCGTATACACTGTCTATGCCTTGATGAAAAGCAGGCATATCGCCATGCGCATGCCTTCGCGCGCAGAGCTCTCCGGAGCACTGGGCTTCGCTGCGCCTCTCGGCGTAAACAACTTCATGAACGTCGCAGCTCAAAACCTTGCCATAATGCTTCTGGGCATATACGCATCAAAGGTGGCGATAGGCAATTACGGGGTTGCCATGAAGGGCCTGGCTGTGATCACTATTGTATATTCCACAATGGCCACCCTCCTGCTTCCTATATTCGCCGCATCAGGCGCATCCCCACGCAGAAAGAAAGGCCTTTACAGCAAGATACTCACGTATTCCATCGCATTCACAATGCCTCTTGTATTGTACATGGCTGTATTCTCCAGGGCAGGCGTGTATCTCCTCCTTTCAAAAAGCTACGGCTCTGCGCCTCTTTACCTCACTCTCATGTCTGTAGGCATAATGATAAGCCTGCCCTCATTCTATCTCATAATCCTTATAATATCAGAAGGCCATACTCTGAAGATCCTGAAATACAACCTTCTTGTCTTTCTTATAGAGATTGCCTCCTTATTCCTGCTTGTGGGCTGGCTGAGGCTGGGCCCCGCGGGCAACATCATAGCAGTATTTTTCATAGGCGGCGTGCTGCAGAATATATTCATGATAAGGATTATGAAAAGGGTTTTGGGATCAGGTCCCGACATGGGCAGGCTTGCAAGGATCTACCTGAGCAATGCGGCACTCGGCGTACTCTTGCTTCTTGTGCTCCTTATCAGGGAGCCGTATATAGAGCTTGCCGCAGGCCTCGCAATGCTTATAATGGTTTATCCCATAGTGCTTTTCGCCTTCAGGGCCCTAGACAGCAGAGACATAGAAAGCATACGCAAGTCTACCGAAGGAGTGCCTTTCATAGGCTGCGCAGTAGGCACGTTTGCAAGGGTGTTGGGGGCATTCAGCCATTGCACATAAATAATAGCATAGCCTCTATAATTCGTATAGGCTCATAGTATAGCCCATAACAATGGGCATATCAACAGCATGAAACAGTGATAAAATGCCCGAATCAGCAGTGGAGCTTACAGCAACAGAGCTGGGCGTGAAGACTGCAAACACCGCCTCGTTTGTCGTCTTCGGGAAATTCTTCTCTGTGCTTGCAGGAGGCATAATGTTCATAATAGTGGCAAGGCTCCTCGGGCCTTCAGGCTACGGCATCTACACGCTCTCGCTTGCCATAGCAGGGTTTGTCGGTGCATCGGGAGGCCTCAGCATAGGCATGTACTTCAGCAGGTATATCCCCGAATTCCTTTCAAAGAACGAGAGGGAGAAGATGGCCGTGTCAATAGGCGACGGCCTGCTTATACTCTTAATAATAAGCGCCTTCCTTGCATCTGCAGGCATTCTTCTGGGGGGCTTCATCTCAGCGATAAACTTCGGCAGCGCAAAATACACGCTCTTCGTAGATGCGGCTATGCTCAGCATAATAGCAGCGCTCATGTCAACAACAGCATACTCGCTTCTTATAAGCTTCGGCGCTGGGAAGCAGGGAGCCATACAGTCACTATTCAATGCACCGCTCCAGGCAGTAATAAGCGTTGCGCTCATTCTTACGGGCTACGGTGCTATGGGTGCAATTGTGGGCTACCTTGCAGGGCTTAGCGCCTCGGCCACAGTAGGCTTCCTCTTAGTCATGAAATACAGCAAAATAAGCATAAGCCTGAACGGCATGAGGAAGAGGCTGGGAAAAATGCTGAGGTTCGCACTGCCTATGACCGGCACCACCATAGTCTACAATGTTGTAAGCAATCTCTCGGTGATGCTGCTTGGCATAGCCATGGTTCCGATAGGCATCATAGGCCAGTACGGCGTAGCCTCCAAGATGGGCACGCTCATAGACATAGCAAGCGGCTCGATAAGCATAGTGCTTGTGCCCATGTTCGCAACGGCGCTGTACAACAGGCGCACAAAAGTGAAGATGCCGCTTCTATATGAGAGCTCCATCTACTACGGGCTTATGTTCACAGTGCCTGTCATAGTCTATGTCTCTATGCTTTCAAGGAGCCTGGTGATTACCCTCTTCACCCTTTCCTATTCCAGCACGATGCTTTTCATACCCCTGATCAGCATAGGCCTTCTCATAGGCTTCGTAGGCTCATATTCCTATTCGTTCATGATAAGCTCAGGCGAAGTTAGGAAGATACTGAAATACTCTTTAATTGCAGGCGCAGCAAGCGTAATCTCAATGCTGATTACTGTAAAGCCGTTCGGAGTGATAGGCGTGATCTTCTCTGTGCTATACATAGGCAACATAATAATCAGCATGCTCTCATTCAGGCATCTCTCAAAGCAGGGCATAGGCATAAACCATGCAAGGCTTTTCAGGGTCATACTTGCAAACATAGCCCTGGCAGTAGTCTTTTTGCCGCTTATGCTTTCCGGCATAAGGCCCACATTCCTGCTGCTGATGGGCATAGGCCTGCTTCTGCTCGCATATCCGCCGCTCCTCGTGCTTACGCGGGCAGCTTCTCGCGATGATGCTAATATACTTACAAAGGCCGGCTCCGGCATACCCCTGTTCGGCATGCTCCTCACGCTCCTTATACGCTACGCCCTCTTTTTCATAAGATGATCGCGTGGAATACAAAAACATAACCGTCATACTTCCAACATTGAATGAGAGCTCAACCGCTCCCAGGCTTGCCGGCTTTATATCCCGGCGCTACAGAGGCATAAAAGTCCTTGTTGTCGATGACGGCTCTACCGACGGCACAAAGGAGGCCATAAAGAGGATATCGCTGCATTACCCCAATGTCTCCTTCACGAGCAGGGCAGAGAAGGGCCTTAAGAGGGGCCTGACTGCAAGCATAATATACGGTATACTGAAGAGCAAGACAGGCATAGCAATAGTCATGGATGCCGA
The DNA here is from genome assembly GCA_021796295.1 of Microcaldota archaeon. Classification (GTDB taxonomy): domain Archaea; phylum Micrarchaeota; class Micrarchaeia; order Micrarchaeales; family CABMGC01; genus JAJYIA01. Next base: position 11,221 of record JAJYIA010000013.1, on the reverse strand, counting down.
CTTTCAGCATCCTCCCGAGCTGATAGGAAGAATGGCCTCGCTCATAGAGCGCGGAGATGACCTGAGTGTGGCTGTGCGTGCCGATGTCAGCGGCTGGGCCCTGTACAGGAAGCTCATCTCAGTCACGCTTTCGTTCATCGCAACAGCTACGCTTCTGCTCAGGCGCAGCAGCAGGTGTTCTGATGTCTTTTCAGGTTTTTTCGGGATGCGCAGAAGCCTCTTCATAAGCGTTTACAATAAAAACAGGGGAAGGTTCGTAGGGTCAGGATACAAAGTCCTCTATGACATGCTCAAGTGCACAGGAAGCGGCAGCATAAAGATATCAGAGATTCCCTATACATTCAGAAGCAGGAAGGGAGGCAAGTCCAAGGCAGGCATAAAACAGGCCCTTCTCCTCTTCAAATCCTTCCTTTCCTAAGCGCCTTCCTGTATGCCGTCAGGCGTATTCCCTTCTTCTCTTTCTCATCTCCGCCTCACCTAAACTCTCGACAAGGAAGCACGCACGCTTTAGCCATGGGTAGTTTACTTCGATGCAGCCTTCAGCAGCGCAGCGAAGAGAGGCGCCGGCTGCTCAAGTCTTGACCTGAGCTCGGGATGCGCCTGCGTGCCTATGCCGAAGCCGCTGCTCCATTCTATAAACTCAACAAGCCTCTTGTCTGTAGTGGTGCCGCTTATGACCAGGCCGTGCCTCTCAAGAATGCCCCTGTAGCTGTTGTTGAACTCATACCTGTGCCTGTGCCTCTCTCCTATAAGCCTCTTTCCATAAGCACTGTAGGCTATGCTCTCTCTCAGAGGCAGCCTGCATTTCCAGAGCCCTAGCCTCATCGTGGCTCCCTTGCTCTTCACGCCCTTCTGCTCGTCCATAAGGCTTATGACCTTGTGCGCCGCATCCTTCTCGAATTCCGCTGAGGCTGCGCCCCTCAGCTTGCATACGTTCCTTGCATACTCTACTGCCATAAGCTGCATGCCCAGGCATATGCCCAGGAACGGCAGCCCATTCTCCCTTGCATACCTTATGGCATTTATCATGCCCTCTGTACCCCTTTTTCCGAAGCCCCCCGGGACTATAAGCGCATCTGCATCCTTAAGCAAGGCTGGACTTGCTCCTTTTCCCTCAAGCCTCTCTGCCTCTATCCATTTTATGTCTACGCCTTTCCTTATCGGCACTCCTGCGTGTACAAGCGCCTCCTTTATGCTTGCATACGAGTCCCTGAGCCCTGTATATTTTCCCACTACTGCCACCCTAAGCCTGCCTTTCGGGTTCTCTATAATATTGACCTTCTCCTTCCACGAGCCGAGCTTAGCCCTGTTAAGCCTCTGCGCCTTAAGCCCTAGCTCTTTTATAAGCATCGTGTCGAATTCCTGCTCCATGAAATGCAACGGCAGCCCGTATATGGTCTTCGCATCGGAATCGTCTATGACATGAGTCTCGCTTATATTGGCGAAAAGGGCCAGCTTCTCCCTGGCCTTGCCTGTGAGCCTTTCCCTGCTCCTGCAGATCACAAAGTTCGGCATTATGCCTGCCTGCAGCAGGAGCCTGTAGCCCACCTGCGCAGGCTTTGTCTTCTGCTCTCCTACAACCTCGAGCGCAGGCGTATATGTGAGATTGATGAATATTGTCTGGTGCTTCAGCGCAAGCTGCCTTACAGCCTCTATGAAATAGCTGTTCTCTATGTCTCCTACAGTGCCACCGACCTCTATGACAATCACATCCGGCTTCCTTCTTCTTTCTACCGCTTCTATCATGCCTATGGCCTCATTTGTAAGGTGTGGTATTATCTGCACATCTTCTCCAAGGTAATCGCCTGCGCGCTCCTTGGATATCACCGAACCGAAGAGCTTGCCGCCTGTTATCGAGAGGTCTCCCGTAAGATCCCTCCCTGAGAAGCGCTCATAGATCCCGAAATCCATGTCCACCTCGCTCTTGTCATCAAGCACAAAGACCTCTCCATGCCTGAAGGGATTCATAGTACCGCAATCGTAATTGAGGTAGCCGTCAAACTTTATAGGAAGAGCCCTGTAATCGTAGAGGTCAAGGAGTTTCAGGATTGATGAAGTGACTACTCCCTTTCCAAGGCCGCTCATCATCGACCCTAAGATTACAACATATTTGGTTGGCATGAACTACATTAAATGTAAATAATTAAAAAGCATATCGATGTTTCCTTCCATTTGATTACACAGAACCAGGATCAAATCCGCAGCGTGTTGCGTATCAGTATTTGCAACGCTGCGCAATCCTGCATCGCACCCCGACTTTCAGTGGATCAGCGAGAAGGCCAGGAAGAGAGGCGCCAGTAGTATGGATATTGTGCTTACGACCTTTACCATTGAATTAAGGGCAGGCCCTGCCGTGTCCTTAAGTGGATCTCCGAGCGTGTCTCCGACCATTGCTGCCTTATGGGCGTCGCTGCCCTTGCCTCCGTAATGCCCTGCCTCTATGTACTTCTTGCCGTTGTCCATTGCTGCTCCGCTGTTTGCCATGAATAGCGCAAGCATGAAGCTCGCAGGTATCATGCCGACAAGCAGGCCTCCTAGGGCCTCTTTGCCGAAGACCAGGCCCACCACTATAGGTGTAAGTATTGCTATCAGCTCCGGCAGCGCCAGGGATTTCAGCGCGTTTACAGTTGCTATGTCTACCGCCCTTGCATAGTTCGGCTTTGCCTTCCCCTGCAGCAGGCCCTTTATGCTCCTCACCTGCCTCCTCACCTCTACAACCATCATGTTTGCAGCACGTCCTACCGCCTCCATAAGGAACGACGAGAAGATGAATGGGAGAAGAGCGCCTATGATTATGCCTGCTGTGACAAGCGGGTTCAGCGCATCTATTACTGTTATGTTGACTGCATGTGCAAACGCTACGAAAAGGGCTATTGCAGAAAGCGCGGCGCCGCCTATGGCGAAGCCCTTTGTTGTCGCCTTTGTGGTATTGCCTACGGCATCAAGCCTCGCAGTCACGCTCCTTATCTTGGCCGAGAGGTGCGACATCTCCGCTATGCCCCCTGCGTTGTCTGTTATGGGTCCGAATGAATCAATGGAGAGTATCGTTGCCGTAAGCGAGAACATTCCTGCTGAGGCTATCGCAATGCCGTAGACTCCGGCTTCGTAATAGCTTGCGAGTATCGCCCCCGCGACAAAGACTGCAGGAAGCCATGTGCTCCTCAGTCCTACGGCAAGTCCCATTATGACATTGGTTCCTGCCCCTCCTTTTGCTGCATCAGCTATCTTGACTACCGCCCTGCTTGATTCTCCTGTGTAATAATCGGCTATCCAGAAGAGCAGGAAGCCGAGCACCAGCCCGGAAAGCACAGCCACGAAGTAGCCTACGGGCAGCGCCATTGTCCACGTAAGCACGGCGTCCAGCACAGCTGCAATGACCACTGTGATCAGTATGCTTTTGTAGAGCGCCCTTGTTATCCTGCCGTTTCTTACCTTTACAAAAAAGACGCCTGCGATGCTGCCCAGTATGCCGAGCGCCGATATATAAAGAGGATATGCGAAGAGCGAAGAAGGCGCGTGGGGTATGCTGCTTGCTATGAGAAGCGCAGCTACAAGCGTCACAGAATAGCTTTCAAATACGTCTGCAGCCATGCCTGCGCAGTCACCTACATTGTCGCCGACGTTATCTGCTATGGTTGCAGGATTCCTCACATCATCTTCTGGCAGGTTGAGCTCAGTTTTGCCTACGAGGTCGGCCCCTACGTCTGCTGCCTTTGTGTATATGCCTCCACCCACCCTGGCGAATAGCGATATAAGCGATGCGCCGAATCCGAAGCCTATTAAAAGCGGAATCTGAAGTACTCTGAAGAATGCTAGAAGGGCCCCGAGCCCTATAAGCGAGAAGCCTACCGCAGCAAAGCCTGTAACTGAGCCGCCTAGCAAAGCGGTTCTGAACGCGCTGTCCAGGCCCTTCTCTGCGCTCTTGGCTGTCCTTACATTGGCCCTTACTGCTATGCTCATGCCCAGATACGCCGTAAGGTATGAAGTCACTGCGCCAACGATAAAGGCAAGGACTATTCCAAGCCCGTTGTGCATGAATGAGAACAGTACGGCTAATATTACTGCAAAGATTACTATGGTTGTAAGCTGTCTTTTCAGGTAGGCGTTGGCGCCCTCCTTTATGGCCCTTGCTATCTCCTTCATCTTCTCAGAGCCTTCCTCCTCTTTAAGTATCGCCACCGCGGCTATCGCACCGATTATCAGTGCGAGCATGCCTGCCAATATGCTATAGAAGTAAAACTCCATCCATATCACACTTTAAGATACTGCATAATAGTATAAAAACATTTTGTAAAACGAAGGCCCTGTCTGCAATTTCTCTGCAGCCTCGTACTCTGCATACATGCAACGCACCAATACTTCTTTTCCTAAGCCTTCTGCAGAACAGCATACAGAAATGCACACATGGCTTCAGCTGTTTCTATAGCTGAACGTTATGTTATCCATCAGCACAGTGTCGCTGACATTGCCTGTAATAAGATACCTGTCAAAGAAAAAGAGCCTGTTTCCAGCGGGTCCGGGTCTGAGCGCAAGGCCCAGGCTATAAGTTCTCAGCCCAGGCGTTACATTCACAAAATAGGCTGCCGTGCTGTTCTGCCCTGCGGCGTAAGGCGCAATGCTTACCATAAATCTCAGCTGCTTGCTTGCAAAGCCCTCAAAACTCATGATCGCATTGGTCGAGGCTGTGCTGTTCGACTTAGGCGCATAAACAGTTATCTCACCGCTTCCTGCTATCGGAGTCCACCCCTTGATATATGTGTTAAGATTTGAATATATAAGCTGTGTCCAGTCTGTCTGGTTGTAATAGCTTACAAAATACCCTGATAGATTTTCCTGCAGCGCATTCTCAGTAGAATAGATTGTTACGTTGGCGCCTTTGTAGAGCTGCGCCCCGAATGTTTCATTCATATAGGTATACAAGTCAATGAGAGCATTGCTCGTGTAGGCATTGTTTTCCACTACAATGAACCTCGTATTGTACGCCTTAAGCATCTCAATCGACTGCACAGTATAGTTCTCACTTATCGGGGATGTATAATGTGTTGTATAGTAGCTTGTGTTGTTATAAACTGCAAGGTATGTGGCCTGCACAATGAACGGCAGCCCAGTTATAGTATCAGTGACTGTTTCATTCTCGCGTGTGGTGTAACCACCTATAACCGGTCTTTTCAGCGCTGTTGTATAATAATCGGCTATGCCGTCATATATATAGTCTGGAATCGGGGATTGAGGCAGTATGAGTATGGAGAAATTCCCCTGTGCGCTCCCTACTATCCTCTCAAGCGCTGCAGGCACATACGGCGTTGTGGTGAACGCAGCGCTGTGCGGTGTTGGAATGCCAAATGACTCTGCTATGAAAAGCAGGCACAATGCAGCTGAAAAAGCATAGGCCTTGGCCCTGCCGCCTCTCTCCTTCTCTAGCCTTTCAACTATGTCCTTTACGCCGAAGCCTCCCAGCACGACCAATGCCGTAGTTAGGAGAATTGTAAACCTCGCAGGCTCCCTGATAACGTTAAGATAGGGTATATGGTGATAAGCCAGGTAAGGCAAAGGCACGAACGTAAGCATGCTGCCTATCTTCAGATAAGGCCCCAAAGCGAGTATGAAAAATATAATGGCTACGGCCATCCAGAGCCTTGCCTTCCTCGACTGCCTGTAAGCCCCGTAAGCCGCAAGTATCAGCAGCGTATATCCTATGTAAGAGATCCTGTCGTTAGAGCCGTAGAAGAGGTTTGGCGAGTTGTGAAAACCCCCTTTGTAAAAATAGTAATTCGGCAGGAAGAAGGAGAAGAGGTTCGAGCTCCAGCCTACATTATTGCTTATGGTATCTCCGTACATCGCAGTCCCAATCCCAGCCTGGGATCCGAGAGTATGCAGCAAAGGCATGTAGCCCCAGAACCCCGAAAGGAACAGCGCAGCCATAAAGACAAGTATGGCATATGCGAAGGAGCGTTTCAGCACCTTACCTCTGCGCTTCTCTGAAGCAACGTAGTAAAGCACCACAATCAGCGCGAGAAGCATGGCCATTATGCCCTCCTCAAACTCATCTGTGAATACAATAAATGTGAAGGAAATGCCTGCCAGAGCAGAAAATATATACCGTGTCCTGCCGTCGCTATCAATGCCTCTGAGCAGAAGGTATGCGAAGAGAGGCATGAGCCCTATGAAAAACATGTGTGTATGGCTGAACTCCATGGCTATATGGAAGGCGCTGAATGTGAAGAAGAAGCCTCCGAGAAATGCCGCATATTTGTTTTTCGTCATGTAGTCTACAAGAAGAAATGCGAATATGCCGCTCAGTGCAAACCCCAAGAAAAAGAGCACGTTATACGCAAACGGCAGGCTGACAGACTGGAATGGTATCGAAATAAGACCCTGTATTGGCGTAAGCGTTTCATATATGAGGTTGTATCCTGCAGGCCAGAAGAGCAGCTTCGTTGTGGAATAAATTCCGACATGCGTTTCCAGTGCGTATTTGGTCCACCAGAGGTTCCACATGTTCTGGTAGATGTCCCCGCTGTTTCCCATAACGCTCCTTGAGGCATTGCCTATCATCGGCAGAAAGAGGGCAAGTGCAGCTGTAAGATAGAGCAGGAATGCAAAGGCATAGACTGCAATTCTTCGCCTCCCGCCAATGGCTTCCGATTCTGGACTGTATTCATTTTCCTGCCCTGCTTCAGAAGCCCTGACATGCTGGCCTGCCATAGCCATCTTCCTGAAGCGTTCCAAGCGTAGCTCCTTTTTTGACATGGTCATACCGCTTTATGCCTCACTTCCCCCAGAGAGAATGTGCCTGCAGGTATATGCTGCACTATGTAATCCAAATCGCCATATCCTAATACCTTCGCTATGAACTTTGCTGCATCGGTTTTTTTGGCATTGCCTATGGAGATGCGCACGTAATGCCCTATGCTGAGCCTTTCGCATGTTGTCAGCGGGGTTATTCTCGGCCTCTCGTCCTTGCCTTCGGCGTTGAATGCCGCAAGGGCCAGAGGCACCGACTTGTACCATCTTCTCTCCCCAGAAAGAAGGAAGCTGCCCTTTCCTAGGGAGCCCCTGTTCTTGGATTTCGTGACCTGGCTGCGACTCAGCGAATAGACGTCAGTTGCAGAGAGCGCGTTTTCCCACGCCTTGGAGAAGGATGCGCTGAACTGCGCTGCTTCCTCCATGTCTGATTCACTGGCTTCTGCGCCGCCCTTGAGTATCACCGCAGACGCTCCGAATATGTCTGCATGGAAGAAGAGGTCATTATCTCCAAAATACCTTGAATTCAACTCCTCGTTCTGGTCAGCGCTCCTGCCGCCTATTGCAAGTAGGCCCCGGCTTGTAAAGAACCAGTTGAACTTCTCATACCATTCCTTTTTCTGCACCCTCTTCAGCGCCTTCTTTTCTGATTTTTTGGCCTCGGTTTTCTTAAGCACGGACTCAAGGTCCTTGATTGCCTTCTCAGCGCCTTCGGCCTTTAGCCTGTCCTTCTTGGCTCTTGCAAAATATATCTCGGCGTTCTCCTGTGCAGACCTCGTGAAGTCTATTTCTATCTCCATGCAACAACGCGCCTTATACCCCTCCTGTAAAAAGGCCTATTATAAGCGAAAAAATAAAGCCCATGAAGCCTAGTATAAGTGTGCCAATGAGCACTATCTTTATGGTCCTTTTGAAGGTATTGGCATCAGGCTTATAGCTTACGCTCAGCACATGCCTTGAATCGGCAAAAAACGCCTTAACGCTCCTGATGGGATTTAGGTTCATTTTATCAGCGAAAAAGCCACCATGTACTATGAAAAAGAATGCAAATAAAGGTATATATTTTATAAGGGCATGCCTGCGGCACTGCCTTATCATTCCTCGAATATCTTGTCAAGGTCCACCCTTCTATTCTCTTCTATCTTCTTCCTTATGCCCTCTTCGGTATAATCCGCGAATTCTACACCACCCATGACAGTCATGACCTTTATCGAGTTCTTCTGCATAGAGGGCTCTATCCTTGCGCCCCACTTAAGCATAGAATCCTCGCTTATTCTGCCTGCGACCTCCTGGAAGATCTTCTCCGCCTCGCGCAGCGTAAGGTCGCTGCCGCCTGTTATGTTCACAAGCGCCTTCCTTGCAGTTGAAATATTTACATCAAGCAGCGGACTGTTAAGCGTGTTCTCTATGGCCACAGCCGCTCTGTCCCCCGTTTGCGTTGTGTTCGCCTCGCCTATGCCTATCACAGCATAGCCTGAATCCTTGAGCACGCTTTTTAGGTCTGCAAAGTCAAGGTTCACCATTCCCGGCTTTGTCACCATCTCGACAATGCCCTTTGTCGCATTGGCAAGAACCTCGTCGCTTATCCTGAATGCCATGTTAAGCGGCAGGTCAGGCGCCACAGAAAGCAGCTTGTCATTGGGTATTATGATCGTTGTATCTGTGACGCGCTTCAGCTTTGCAAGCCCCTCGAGCGCATTCCTCATTCTAACTCTTCCTTCGCTTGAAAAAGGCAGCGTGACAATCGCCACAGAAAGCGCTCCTGCCTCTTTGGCCTCGTGTGCTATTACCGGCGCAGACCCTGTACCTGTGCCGCCTCCAAGGCCGCACGTGATAAATACAAGTTGGGCGTCGCTGAGCATATGCTTTATCTCCTCCCTGTTCTCTATTGCAGATTCCTCTCCCAGCTTCGGGTCGCTGCCCGCACCAAGACCTCTGGTTATCCTTTTTCCTATAAGCACCTTCCTGTTTGATTTTGTCTTTGCAAGGTGCGATGCATCTGTGTTCATGGCCACCAATGTAGTGCCCTCTATGTTGAGCTCTGAGATCCTTGTTATCGTGTTTGAGCCGCTGCCTCCTGCTCCAGCTATGTATATCTTTGGCTTCGCTGACTCTATGAATCTAAGCAGCTCCTCATCGTCCTGCGACAGTATATTATCGGCCATTTAAGTCGCCTTCTTGGTCGTACCACTAATAAAGCAACATAAAAGCATAAAAAGATTTGCTGATTTAAATAGTAGAAACACGGCAGGCAGTTTATCCTTCGCAGCGGAAATCTACCAAGCCGTAATTCAAGGTGCATAAATGATAAAAGCCCTAATCTTTGACCTGGGAGGCGTAGTAATAGACTTCTCTAACAGCATGTATTACCTTCATCTTTCAGAAGCAAGCGGCATACCTGTTAAAAGGATAAAGACCGCAATTGAAAAGAAAGAGCTCGGTCTTCTCGAGCGCGGCACAATAAACCTTAATACGTTTGAATCAAAGGTGGCAAAGAGCCTCGGCATAAGGATGAAAGGCGTGGAGTGGTACAGCTTCTATACACGAACAGTGAGCATTGACCCCGATGTTTCCGATATAATAAACGTACTTCACAAGGAATACATAACCGCATTTATAAGCAACATAGACAAGTCAAGGTATGCATATACAATGAGGATACTCGACCTTGACCTTTTCGACTTCAGGTTCGCCTCATGCTATGTGGGCATAAGGAAGCCCAGTCCCGGCATCTTCAGGCATGCCCTCCGTACAATAGGTATAAAAGCAGAAGAGGCTGTATTCATAGATAACCAGCTGGAAAATGTGGAAGGCGCGGCAAGGCTTGGCATCAGAAGCCTGCACTTCACAAGCAGAAGGAAGCTTGACATCCAGCTCTCTAAGCTTGGGCTATAAACATAAAGGTATTGTAATGGGCAGGGAAAATAGCATGGGCATAACAGCAAAGAAGGCAGAGGACTTTCCGGAGTGGTACTCCCAAGCTGTGATAAAATCCGGGCTCGTTGATTACGGGCCTGTGCACGGCACAACGGCATTCGCCCCTCAGTCATATGCGCTGTGGGAAAATATACAGGACATCTTCAATGCAATGATAAAGAAGAGCGGACACAAAAACGCCTACTTCCCGCTGCTTATACCTGAAGGCTTTCTGAGCAAGGAGGCTGAGCACTTCAAGGGCTTTGTGCCTGAGATATACTGGGTAACGCATAACGGCAGCAGCGAGCTCAAGGAGAGGCTCGCGATAAGGCCTACCTCAGAGACGATGATATACTACTTCATGGCAAGATGGATACGGAGCTGGAGGGATCTGCCCATGCTGCTTAATCAATGGTGCAATATACTCAGGGCAGAGATAAAGGACACCAAGCCTTTTGTGCGCACAAGCGAGTTCCTATGGCAGGAGGGCCACACCGCGCACGCGACCGACAAAGAGGCAGAAGAGGAGGTAATGCGCATACTTGAATATTATCGCACAATAGTCGAGGATTACATTGCAGTGCCAGTCCTGATGGGCCGCAAGAGCGAGCTTGAGAAATTCGCAGGCGCCAAATACACCCTTACAATAGAGGCCATGATGCCGGATGGAAAGGCCATACAGATGGCAACATCGCACCACCTCGGCCAGAACTTCTCAAAGCCTTTCGGGATAAAGTTCCTTGGCCAGGACAGCAAGGAGTACAACGTGTGGACAACCTCATGGGGCATATCCACAAGAACTCTCGGTGCGCTGGTCATGGTTCACGGTGACGATAAGGGGCTTGTCATACCTCCAAGGATTGCCGATGTGCACGTTGTCATAATACCTATCTTTACCAAGGACAACCGCGAGGAGGTGCTTGAATTCTGCGAAGAAATAAAGAGAGGCATAGGCGATTCGTGCAGCACAGTGCTCGACTCTGATGAAAACACAAGCCCTGGGTACAAGTTCAATGCATGGGAGCTCAAGGGTGTGCCGCTCAGGCTTGAGGCAGGGCAGCGCGACATGGAGAAGCATCAGGTTACGCTTGTGAGGCGCGACAACGGCCAGAAGAGCGCTGTGGACATAGGCAGCATAAGGGAGAAGGTAGCGCAAACGCTTGATGACATCCAAAAAAGCCTCTATTCAAAGGCGAGGGAAGGGCTTGCAAAGAGTACGCACGAAGCCGATACATACGCGAAATTCAGGGAGCTTGCGCCTAAAGGGGGCTTCATAAAGGCGCAGTGGTGCGGAAAAGACGAATGCGAGCTTAAGATAAAGGAGGACACAACCGCTACAAGCAGGCTTATACCGTTCAACGAAAAGAAAAAAGGCGCATGCATAGTCTGCGGAAGCCCTACCGAGACGATAGTCTACTTCGCCAGGGCCTACTGATTAGCGCATATCTATATCTGTATCGCTTCATCTATATTACTACCTAGCTTCAGCCCCGTCATCTAGCTGGCCAAGGATAGTGGGCTTTGGATCCATTCACGCCGGTTCGAATCCGGCCGGGGCTAA